>JAQICF010000246.1 GCA_027858795.1 Candidatus Delongbacteria bacterium
GGCTTAAAAGAATTTCTGAAAACCTATCGTAAAACAAATGAATTTGATTTTTCAATTTTCAAAAATATTATTATTAATAAAGCAGACAACAATGCTATTATTCAAAGCAGCCTACGTCATAAAAAACTTGATCAATTAAACTATCAAAAAATAATTGAATACTTGTTAGAAAATACTGGGAATAAAAGTATTTTATTCGTAGATGATGATATATCAAATCAACAATTAAAAAAATCTAACAACCGATTATTTATTGCTAACAATTTTAAGTCTGCCTTTGACATAATAAAAAAAGAAACAATAGATTTAGCAATTTTAGATATTGAATTAGAAAGTATTGAGTATAGTGGTTTTGACCTGATTAAATCGATATTAAAAAATAAAAGTGACACTAAGATAATTATGTTTTCTGGATACGATAATTTTGAAATAACCTATAAGAGTTACCTGGCAGGTGCAAAACATTTCATTTCGAAAGAAAACTTCAATTTTGAATACTTCAAATGCATTATTGATCTTGTAGATCTCGCAAACTCTCCCTATATCGTAGGTAAAAGTAAAAACACACTGAAAATGCATGAATATTTAACGTTTTATTGTAAATTCCAAGAAGATGTTATGATCTATGGTGAAAACGGTACAGGTAAAGAATTGATTGCAAAATCACTTTATCATATTGGTAAGTTCAAAGGTGAAATGATCACTAAAAACTGTGCAGGCATACCTGAATCTCTTTTTGAAAGTGAAATGTATGGTTATAAAGACGGTTCGTTTACCGGAGCATTAAAAGGCGGGAAGAAAAGTCCTTTTGAAGATGCTAAAAATGGTATTCTATTTCTTGATGAGATTGGAGAATTACCATTGAATCAACAGGTGAAATTACTTCGAGTTATCCAAGAACGACAAGTAACACATTTAGGTACTAGCAGTTCGACAAAATTCAACTCAAGATTAGTTTTTGCTACAAATAAAGATTTAGCGAAAGAAACCACACTCAATAATTTTAGAATTGATCTTTACTATCGAATATCAGGAGCAGTTATAAATATACCTCCTTTGAGAGAGAGAAAGGAAGATCTTGAACTTCTAATTGCATTCTTTACAAGTAAATTCTTTAAACGAAATAAAGAATTTATGAAAATTGCACCTTCGGTTTCCTTACATGATAAAACAATTGATCAATTATATAATTACGATTTCCCCGGAAATATTAGACAACTTAAAAAACTTGTTAACCAATCGATTATGAAAATGATAATTGAGAATAAGAAAATATTAACTATTGAACTTCCAAAAGTAAATGAAAACGAACTTAATCAAGAGAATAAATCACATATCGTAATCGAGGAGATAATTGAACTTCTGAAAACAGAGGTATTCTCTGCCAAAGGATTAAAAAAAGAATTAAAAAAAGATGTAATAAAATACTTAGTCAGCAAAAATTCTACAAATAAAGAGATCGCAAAATTATTTAACATGAACGAGCAATCAATTAGAAATCTAAGATTTGAATTGAAAATATAGACCCTAAAATAAATTCAGGGTGACATTTGGAACAAGGTGGCTTAAGCCCCTTGCAATAGCGAGGTAACCATGGAAAAAATCAAATTACTTATTACAGATAATAACAAACTACTTTTAAACTTAAATGTTGAGTTGTTCAGCTCTGCATTTAATGATGAAATTAAATTACCGGCAGAACCTTTAATACTGTGAGCCTTTAATTGAAACGAAGAATAATCTTTCTCTTTTAAATCAGCTTCCATTGAAATTATCATTTTGTTAGTATCATCAACAAAATCCTGAACAAAATCTTGTATCATCATACTTGTTTCAGTACTTGATTGATCTAAAAGACCAAGTCTTTCTAGCAAATCAAGCTCATCAATTATCATATTATCATTGTTTAGAGTATCGTTACCACTCAATTCGGATTTAGATTCGGATTTAGATTCAGATTTAGATACATTTTGATTCTTCAACCATTTACCGATCATATTTTTAACATTGTTCTTTGTTATCGGCTTGCTCATATAATCATTCATCCCTGATTCTAAACATATCTCTTTATCGCTATTCAATGCATTTGCAGTCATAGCAATTATAGTTGTAGGGATATGTAGTTCCCTTATAATTTTTGTAGCTTCAACACCATTGATTTCAGGCATCTGCATATCCATAAATATTAAATCATATTTCTGGATTTTCAATTTATCAATTGCCAATTTACCATTCTCAGCTATTTCAATCTCGTATCCTAAATTTTTAAAAACTAATTTCGCAATTTTTTGATTTGATTTATTATCCTCTACAACCAAAATTCTATTTGAGTAAGTTTTCTTAAGTTCACTATTAGTTTTCTGAGTTTCTATATTACCACTTAACACTTTGGATATTACACTTTTTAAATTTTTTGAACTAACCGGTTTTGTTAAAAATGCTTTTGCACCCAGATCTTTTGCAACCTTTTTATTTCTATCACTATCAATTGAAGTTAGCATTATTACAGAGGGAGGATTCGACAATTTAGTATTTTTAAGTTTTTCAAGCACTTCCATTCCTGACATACCTGGCATATTTTCGTCAAGCAATACGATTTTATATGGTTCATCTTGATCATTAGTATTTATTTCATATAATGCATTTAACCCCTCATTCGAAGTGTTAGGATCCATCAACCAATGATTTGTTAAACTTTCAAACACTCTTCTATTAGTTGAGTTATCATCAACTATCAAAGTCTTAACTCCCACTAAAGATCTAACTATTTTTTCCGATTTTTCATGTTTTTTATTACTTTTATTCAAAACTATTGTGAAAATAAATGCTGTACCAGTATATTCTTCTTCCGTAGAAATTATTTTTGTTGGGCTTTCAATTGTAATCTCACCATTCATCATTTCAATAAGTTTTCTTGATATTGTAGTACCTAAACCTGTTCCTCCAAATTCCCGTGTTGTTGACGAATCTGCTTGAGTAAACGATTCAAATATTTTTCCGATTTTATCTTTATGTATACCCACTCCTGTATCTGCAACAATTATTTGCAATGCAATTTTATCCCCTAAATCTTTTGACTGTTTTACTTGCAAATATATTTCACCATTATTTGTGAATTTAACAGCATTTCCTAATAAATTTGTAAGTATTTGTTTAATTGAAGTAGGACATCCCACTAACATATCTGGTATTTCAGGGTTAATTTCACACGTTAATTCAATATTCTTTTTTCTAGATGAAAGCTTAAACTGTTCTAAACTTGTTTCTACAAGATCACGAAGAGAAAAATCTAAATTTTCAAGTTCAACCTTTCCAGATTCAATTTTCGAAAAATCAAGTATATTATTGATTATAGATAGTAACATTTCACCGGAACTTTTAATAATTGTCACTAGTTCCTTTTGATCATCATCTAAAGAAGTATCATAAAGTATCTCCCCAATGCCGATTATTCCATTCATTGGAGTTCGAATTTCATGACTCATATTTGCAATAAATGATGATTTAGCAACATTCGCTTTTTCTGCATCTTCTGCTAACTTAATCGATTCTTCCGCTGACACTCGAAGGTCACGACTAATTTTCGAATATTTTGAATCCATTTTCCCAAGACGTTTATAGAAGAAGTAAAATATTAATGAACCAATTAATAAAATTACCACAAGTACTTTAATCCTAAGAAGAAATACATTAACTAATTCTTCCGTTATATCGTTTAATATAAGGGTTGAACCAACTTCTTTTCCACTTACATCCATTAGAGGTTTTTTTATAGCTAAATATTTTTTTTCACCTATTATTACTAAAGTGGATATATTTTCAGTTTTTTCAATAATATCGGAAATTTGTTCTGTTAAATTGTTTGATATATTATTAAGTGAACTACTTATAATAGTTTTTTCTTCAAATTGATTCCAATCTCCATTTCTTTTGAAAACTTTTAAACCATTTTCCCAATTTTCTTTTACTAAAAATTGTTTATCTACTATGAATATTAAATCTAAGTTTAAAGTTTGTGCAATACCGGAAGTTAAATGTTCAATTTCTTCTCCTAGTTCAATATATCCTAAAAGCTTCCCATCTACAATCCATGGTTTTACTACTCTCAGAGTAAAAGTTCCAAGAGGTCCTAGTTCAATTCCACTAGATACTTCACCTGTTTTAAATGATTCTTCGATAGTGAAACGAGTTATTATATCTCCATATTTTTCAGGATTGTGGATTCTAATAAAGTTCACTTTATCTTTATCGTGAAAATAGAAGTGAGTAATTTTGTATTTATTTTTAATATTATCAAAAATTGGAAGACATTCCTTTAGTAAATTTTTACGGCTTTTACTTTTCCATGCTTTTTGAATTTCTTTATTGCATTCCAAGAAATCAATAAGACCATTTATTTTCAATGTTTCATAATCTAAATTGTTTTCAAACAATCTGTATGCTTGATCAGATTCAGTAATAGCAGATGACTTAAGATCTTTATTCCAAAAAATTCCAACCATAAAATAAATCACTATCATAAACAAGATTATTGAAATTATATAAAGTATGAGTAATGGTTTTTTTATACTAAATATTTCTTTTTCTTTTTTTGCCATAATATTACCTCTTAAACTTTATAGTATATTTTATCAAAACTGAAAACAACCGTTTTTCATTGATAGGTTTAGTTACATAATCATCCATACCTGAATCAATGAATTTTTGTCTATCACCTATCAATGCTGATGCTGTAAGCGCGATTATAGGAATATTTGAATATGATTCATTAAGACTTCTTATAGTTCTTGTAGCTTCTAATCCATCCATTACAGGCATTTGCCCATCCATAAGGATAACATCATAATCAGGATTTGCATCAATCTCATCCAAAGTTTCTCTTCCATTCTCACATATTTTAAAATCTAGCTCTTTTCTTTTCATCAGAAATGATATTAATTTTTGGTTTGCTTTGTTGTCTTCAGCTATTAATATCTTTTTTAGCTTTAATTTTTCTAGATCATCTGTATTTATTTCATTCTCATGATTTTCTTCTTCTATAAAATCATTTACTATTGGTAAATTCAATTCAAAGAAAAACTCACTTCCAATGTTTTTCTCTGATTTTGCTTCTATTTTACCATTCATAAGCTCAACAAGGCCTTTACAAATTGTTAATCCAAGACCACTACCACCATATTTTCTTGTGGTACTTACATCGGCTTGAGAAAATCTGGCAAATATTTTTGTTAACTCATCTTGTGTCATTCCAATACCAGTATCTATTACTCTGAATTCAATATATAAATTCTTCTCGGTTTTATCTAAAATCGTAATCTTAAATTTAACGAAACCTTTCTTTGTAAATTTAAAAGCATTACCTATAAGATTTATCATTATTTGATTAAGTCTAACTTGATCTCCAATTACGTAATTGGGAAGTTTCCCAAAGTCTGATTCAGTAATAAATGGTACTGTCAAGAAAATTGTGTCTGAGATCATTCTAACATCATATCAAGTTTCTCTCTACTGGATGAAAAAGCTGTTACAGGATACGAATAAGTTTTCTCTTCAAAACCCATTAAA
>JAQICF010000254.1 GCA_027858795.1 Candidatus Delongbacteria bacterium
TTTTTAAAAGCTGATATAAGTGAAATATCAAATCTTCCAAAATGTGATTATCTGATCAATTTTGCTGCTGAAAGTTTTGTTGATAACTCAATAGAGAACAGTGAAGAGTTTTTTAGATCTAATGTGAATGGTGTTCACAATCTATTAGAGCACATCAGAATGAAAGCCAAATTTGACAGACCACTTTTCTTCCAGGTAAGCACTGATGAGGTTTATGGTGATATCATGGATGGTGTTTTCACAGAGCAAGATTACTTAAAACCTAGTAATCCGTATTCAGCTACTAAAGCTGCAGCAGAGCAATTTGTTTATGCTTATAATAGAACTTACGATATCGATTATATAATAACCAGATGCAGTAATAATTTCGGTTGCAGGCAATATCCTGAAAAACTGATACCAAAAGTAATTATGAGTGCTTTATCAAATAGAGGCATGACAATTCATGGAGATGGTTCTTATGTTAGATCTTGGGTTCATGTAGAAGATCATTGTGAAGCAATTTTAGCTCTTGTTGAAAGTAAAAAACGAAATGAAGTTTATAACATTTGTTCAGGGGATGAAGCATCAAACCTTGAAGTTGTAAATATGATATATGAAAGAATGAAAATTGAATCTAACCTTCAATTTGTTGAAAATAGATGGGGGCAAGATCTGAGATATGCAATTTCAACTAAAAAAATTGAAAAAGACATAAATTGGAAGTCTAGATTCCAACTGACAGAGACAATTGATGAAGTTATTAAATTTTATAAGGATAAATATGAACAAGATTCCTAAGCTAAGTCTGAAGCAAATCCCCAAACTAAGTATGAAGCAAATTCCCAAACTAAGTATGAAGCAAATTCCCAAACATGGTGATGAAAGGGGTTTTTTAATAGAATTTCTAAGAGAAGATGATAATTTCTTAAATTTCAAAGGTCAGATATACGCATCAACTATAGCTCCAAATACTATCAGAGGAAATCATTATCATAATGATAAAACTGAAGTGTTTACAGTGATGAAAGGAATCTTGAAAGTATTAGTTCAGCATATTGGATCAAAAGAAGTTAAAGAGTATATTCTTGATAGTTCGGGTAAAGAACTAGACAGAATTGTAGTAGAACCAAAATATGCTCATACTTTCATAAACATCGGAAATGAAGAAGTTGTCTTATTAGCCTGGGGAGATCATATTCATGATCATTCCGGACCGGATCAGCATGAATATATCATAAAATAACATTAATTTGTAAAAAAATAGAAAAGAAAAAATATGAATAAAACAATTTTACTGATTTTAGGAATGTTAACATTCCTAAATTCTCAGTCTAACGCACCTACCCTAATACCAATGACTGACAAGGCAACATACGATTATATTGAGTACTTGAATATAGCCGGTGTGATAGATATAGAATTCTCAGGCTCAAAACCTTATAGAAGTGATGAAATATATACAAAGCTTCTTAAGATAACAGAACCAAAAGCAATAACAAAAAACTTCATTGAAAGATTTAAAGAAGAATATATTCAAACAGATAATAGATTCGGCAAAGTTGAGTCAAAGAATACAACAGGTTGGTTCGATCCTTATGTAAATCTAAGTTATGTTTCTCAGAATGCATTGGAAAAACCGCTATACATAAAATTTAATACCTATAATTATTTATTAAGTTCTCAAGCTGACAGGGGTTATAAATATCCTGATATTTCTCAAAATATAACCGATGGTGGAATAAAAGCTTATTTTGGCTATAAAGAATTTTTATCACTTAGTACGAATTCGGGTGTAATGATAAAGCATTCCTATGAATTTAAAATGAGAGATGAATATGAAGTTTTAAATTTAGTTCCTTCAGGTGGTGAAGCAGATTTTAGCAGTGAAGACCATACAGAAACGGCACTTTTATTATCTGGGGAAGATATAAGTTTTTCAATAGGTAAATACCCATTATCCTTAGGTGCGGGTAATATGCATTCACTAACATTATCATCTCAGAAAGCATATTATGAAAATTTCATATTTTCTATAGCAAGTGATAGAGTGAAATTTAGTACAGTCACAGGATTTCTCCTTGCAGATTCTCAAACTAGAAGTGAAAATGCAGATCCTTATTATATAATTACAAATGCAGATACGACGTCAAGAGCTTCAGATTATTTCAAGAGAGAAAAATATTTATCGGCTCATAGGCTTGAATGGAGAGCTTTGGATAATCTTAGTTTTGGTGTAAATGAAATGGTGATCATGGGCGATAGAACAATAGAGATGGGTTATATGCTGCCGATCCTTCCACTGTTCTGGATGGGGCATTATTACGGAGATCACGATAACTCTCTGATCAGTTTTGATCTTAAATACAAACCATTTAAGAATTTTTCTTTCTTCAGTGAGATTTTATTTGATGATGAAACATTCACTGAAAGCTGGACTAAGAATTACATGAACAAATGGGCTGTTTCTGCTGGTTTAACAAACACAAATTTCTTAACTGTTGAAGGATTAACATTCGATTTCGAATATGCCAGAGTAGAGCCATATGTTTATGGACATAAATATCACATTAACAGATACATGAATTTAGATTATTTTATGGGTATGCCAGCCGGTCCGGATAGTGAGACTTTAAATTATAGATTGAAATATTTTTATGACTTTGACAAGAATATCACGATTGGATATTCAAGGGCAAATCGTGGAGAGCCTCTTTGGGGAAGATGGGATGCGCCATCGTATGCGGTTGCAAATAAGGTGTTTTTAAGAGGTACTGTTGAAAAAAATAATTACTATTATGTAGATGTAGAACTGAGATATAATAAGTACATTTCTATGAATTTATTTTATTCCCACACTGATATAATAAATTACAACCATAATTTGCCAAGATATGACGAAACTTGGTTAGAAGATTACTCAAGTGTTGAAGATTATTACACGAAAGAAATCGAACCAACCAAAGTCAAACAAGTATATTCAAATAACACTTTTGCAATAAAGTTAAACTTCGTAATAAAAAATTACTTCAAGAGTATTTTTAAATGAAAATTAAAGAATTAGATATTCAGGGACCTTTGATAATTGAACCCAAAGTATTTCCTGATCAGAGAGGATGTTTCTACGAATCATTCAATATTAAAAAATTATCAGAGCTGGGTATTAATGCCAATTTTGTTCAAGATAATGTATCAAAATCTAAGAAAGGTGTTGTAAGAGGACTTCATTATCAGTTAGATCCTTTCTCACAAGCTAAATTGATCATAGTATTATCAGGTAAAATTTTAGATGTAATTGTAGATGTACGAAAAGGTTCACCGACATTTGGTAAGCATGTTTCGGTAGAATTAGCTTCCAAAGATCACAAGGTGTTTTTTATACCAAAAGGATTTGCTCACGGATTTATAGCATTAGAAGCTGATACGATAGTTCAGTATAAATGCGATGAGTATTATTCACCTAAGCATGAAAGAGGAATAAACATTTTAGACCCAACTTTAAATATCGACTGGAATTATCCAAAAGATAAGATCATAATTGCAGATAGAGACCTTCAATTTCCTTTATTTGATAAAGCTGAAATGAATTTTATTTATGAGGCTTAGATGAAGTATTTTATTTCCGGTGCAAATGGTCAATTAGGAAAAGAAATACAGGATTCATCCAAGAATTACCCTGATTCTCAGTTTGATTTTTTTGGAAGAGAATTAGATATTTGCAACAAAGAACTTCTCCAGGATCATTTTAAAGAAAATAAAGACTACGATTATTTTATCAATTGTGCTGCATATACAGATGTTGAAAAAGCTGAGACAGAAGTCGAAAAAGCTTTTGATGTAAATCATAGATCGCTAAAAAATATAATTGCAGTTTGTAATGAAAAGAATATTATGTTAATTCATATCTCCACAGATTTTGTGTTTGATGGAGAAAAAAAATCTCCTTACAACGAAGATGATAAACCAAATCCTGTATCAGTTTATGGTGAAAGTAAATACAGGGGAGAGCAGTTGATAATTGAGGAGTGTAAAAGTTACATTATTATTAGGACTTCATGGTTATATTCTAAGTACGGAAACAATTTTGTAAAGAAGATATTGGAACTCAGCAAAAAAAATGATACTCTCAATGTTGTTACCGAAGAGATCGGTTCTCCAACTAATGCTATGGATCTTGCAAATGACATATTGCAGATAGCTGAACAAAGATCAAATATAAATAGTAAGAACAACCTGTATCATTACTCTAATTCAGGTTATGTCTCAAGATATGAATTTGCAAAAAAGATAGTTGAATATGCAGGTATAAACGCAGGTATAAACGCAGGCATTAACGCAGGAATAAACGCAGGTATTAACGCAGGTATTAACGCAGGTATAAACGCAGACATAAACGCAGGTATAAACTGCAAAATCAAACCTGTCAATACAGATTATTTTAAGTTTAAGGCAAAGAGACCTAAAAACAGTATTCTGGATAATAGTAAGATCGTTGATGATCATAAACTGTCAATAAGAAACTGGGATGTCTCCTTAAAGGGATGTATAAAAAGTATTCTATCAAATGAAAACTAAAAGTATATTATCAGATAAAGAATTTATAAAGAATGTTGGGAAGTTGTTTAGCGCTTCAGCAATCGCTCAAGCAATTCCTTTTTTTATCTTACCTTTTTTAACAAGGATTTACGGACCTGAAGAATTTGGAGTATGGGTATATTTCTTAAGCTTAAGTGGTATCTTATCAATTTTTATAACAGGAAGCTATGAACTTGCAATCATGTTACCAAAGAAAAAGCTTGATGCAATATCAGTTGTATCAGCAACGATCCTACTTTCACTTGGCTCAACCTTCCTAATCTTTCTTTTAACGGTGTTATTTCAAGAGCAGTTCAATTCTTTATTAGATATAGGAAAGAATGATAAGTTGATATTTCTGATACCGTTAATGGCATTATTATTAGCTTTATACAGGGTCTGCAATGTCTGGAATAATCGGAATAATAATTATGGTGTAACTGCAGGAGCTAACGTATCCAGGTCATTATTTACAACTGGAACTCAATTGTATTCAGGATATTCTGGTAATGCAAACTATTTCGGATTGATCCTGGGTTCTGTGATCGGTTATTCTGTTGCAATTATAATTCAAATAAAAGATATATCAATCTCGATAAAAGATAATATGTCAGAGATTAAGCTAAGCTCTATGAAAGCTCAGTTGGCAAAATATAAAAAATTTCCAAAGTTTTTACTCTTCTCTGAACTTACAAATAATTTCTCATCAAATATTCCAGTGTTATTTCTTACAAATATGTTTAATTCTACAGTTGCAGGATTATATTCTATCCCACATAAGTTTGTCAACGTACCAATGTCTATGTTGGGTACTTCAGTTTCGCAAGTTTATTACAGGAAAGCAAATCTACTAAAAGATGATAGAGAACAATTAGGGGAAGTCACATTTGATATATACAAGAAAATGATGTTACTTGGTATTTTTCCTTTATCGATCATTGCAGGATACGGTGATATTATCTTTGATTTCATATTGGGAGATAAGTGGGGAATGGCAGGAACGTATGCAAGTTTATTAAGTCCATTGATGCTTTTAGTATTTGCGACATCTCCAATCTCAATAGTATTTGTAGTACTTGAAAAACAAAAAGAGAGTTTAAAGCTAAATGTTGTTTTACTGATTATAAGATTATCTGCATTTATGGTGGGTGGATTGATTTTTAAAAGTTCTTTCTGGGCTGTTGCTCTGTTTGGGGGAAGTGGCTTTATATATTGGCTGTATTTTTCATTTTATGTATTGAAAATATCGGGTTCAGATCTGCAAAAAGCAAAATGGTTTATTGTTAAAAGTTTCATTTTTATTATGATTCCTATAATATTATCAAGGGTGATATTTTCATGGATAATTTAACAATAGAATTAAAATATAATAAGGGATTTTGCTGGTATCATGAAGATGGTTTTTACTTCAAAGGTTATTTATTTAAGAATAACCAATATCTTGAAGGTTTGTCAGCGATAAAATATTTAAGAGAGCTTATAAATTCAGAAAGTGATAGGAAATCTGTTCTTAAGGAATTAAGTGGTATATATTCTTTTGTTCATTGCCAAAAAGATGAAGTAATAGTTTGTGTTGACAGGGTAAGAACATTCCCTGTTTATTATAGATCAACCAAAAACAAGATAATTATCTCTGATGATGCTCAAATATGCTCAGATGGGGATTTGAATATTGATGAGAATTCTTCGATAGAATTTTTACATACAGGGTACTGCACAGGTAAAAATACTTTACTAAAAGAAGTATTTCAAGTTCAAGCAGGTGAATATATTGTTCCAGATCATAATAAGGTGCAAGGATATACCTATCATGAATATATTAACGAAGGTAAGTTAGAAAAAAATATTGGATCAGCTTCAATAAAACTATCAAAAACACTATATCAAATAGCAGAGAAATTGGCAAATTCTCTCCAAGGGAAAACTGCAATAGTGCCTTTGAGTGGAGGTTATGATTCCAGATTAATAGCAGTAATGCTAAAGAATAAAGGTTTTAAAGACGTAATTTGTTTTACTTACGGCAGAAAAGGAAACCCCGAAGTAGAGATATCTGAAAAAGTTGCAAAAGCACTTGGGTTTAAATGGCATTTTATTGAATATAGTGAAGAGTTGATAAAAGATTATATCGGAACGAAAGATTTTGAAGAGTATTTTAAATTCAGTGCCAATTATACGTCTATGTTCTATATGCAGGAATATTTTGCTGTTAGAAAATTGAAAAAGATAATTCCTGAAAATTCTGTTTTCATCCCGGGGCATTCAGGTGATTTTTTTGCTGGTAGCCACTTAGATAATAATATTATTATCTCAAACAATTCAAATGAGATAGCTGAACAGATATTGACTAAGCATTATAATCTCAGAAAGATAACTTCGAAGACTAGAGGTGTTCTGCTAGAAAAGATAAAAGTTCAGTTACCAATAGAAAGTAAGAATATTGATCATTCCTATTTTGAGAATTGGGATTTAAAAGAAAGGCAGGCAAAATTTATTGTTAACTCTTCCAGGATATATGAATATTTCGGATTCGAACACAGATTGCCCTTAATGGACAATGAATTAATGGATTATTTTATCAAAATAGATGTAGATCTCAAATTAAATAAAGTATTATATGATAAAGTGATAAAAGAAAACTATTTTCAGGAAATTGGACTCAATTATGTCAATGAAATTCAAGCTACAGCAAGTGATATTCGAATGCAAAAGCTCAAAGAATCTATAAAGAAAGTAGTACCGGCAAAGATAATTAATAAGTATAAATATAGTATGAATAAATTAGGTGATACA
This sequence comes from Candidatus Delongbacteria bacterium, assembly GCA_027858795.1. The sequence goes on from JAQICF010000254.1 coordinate 7,345, forward strand.
TATTATTATATTGAGATCACAAATTATATGAAGGAAGAAATGATATCTTCAGGTTTTAGAATAGATGAAACAGGCAGAGATAAAAATTCGATAATCGTACAATGGTATCTTTATAAAATAGGAGAAAAAATATGATAATTGCTATAGACGGTCCGGCAGCTTCAGGAAAATCTACTACTGCAAAGTTAGTTGGTCAAAAAATGGATTTTTTATATATTGATACTGGAGCAATGTATCGAGCAATGGCACTGAAAGCTTATAAAATGGGAGTTGATTATGAAGACTCGAGATTGATAAAGAATATAATGCTTTCAACCGTTATAGATCAGAAGATAAATAAGGATACAGGAGATACAGTAACTCTTTTAGATCAAGTTGACGTATCTCATGAGATCAGAACACCTGAGATATCTAAAGGTGTGACAGCTGTTTGCGAGATTAAGGAAGTTAGGGACAATTTAGTTGAGATCCAAAGAGACCTTGGCAATAAAGGTGATGTAATATTAGACGGCAGAGATATTGGTACCGTTGTATTTCCAAATGCGGATCTTAAATTCTTTATGATAGCGGATGTAGATATTAGAGCAGAACGAAGGTTTAAAGAAATGCAGCATAAAGGAATGAATTCTTCACTCGAAGATATTAAGGCAGATATAATAAGAAGGGATGACAGAGATAGTACAAGGTCAAACTCTCCGTTAAAAGCTGCTGATGATGCAATATTGATAGATACCAGTAAACTTACAATAGACGAACAAGTCGAATTTATAATAGAAAAGATAAAAGAAAGATCCTGAAACAAGTTCAGGATGACGACCACCCCGTCAGCTTATAGCTGACACCCCTCCAAAGGAGGGGAACGAAAAACATT
>JAQICF010000262.1 GCA_027858795.1 Candidatus Delongbacteria bacterium
ACAGGCATTAAGATGGCTCAACCAGATAAGAATCTTGTAATTTTCTCAGGCGATGGAGATGCAACCGCTATCGGTGGAAACCATTTCATTCATGCATGTAGAAGAAATATTGATATGACATTGATAATCGTGAACAATAATATATATGGTATGACAGGTGGACAACATTCACCAACCACACCTATTGGATTCAAAGCAAGTACTACTCTTTATGGAAATATTGATCCTAGTTTTGACATATGTCTTCTTGCAAGAGCTGCAGGTGCATCTTATGTTGCAAGATCAACTGTAAATAAAGGTAGAACTCTTGAGCAATACATCCAAAGAGGCTTTGAAAATAAAGGATTTTCAGTAATTGAAGCTGTTTCAAACTGCCATACACAATTCGGTAGAAAGAATAAAATGAGTGATCCTATTTCTTCAAGAAAATGGATACTTGATAGAGAAATTCCTTACTCTAAAGCTAAAGATATGAAAGCTGAAGATCTTAAAAACATGGTTATAACAGGTGAATTCATAACCGCTACAAGTGACCTTGAAAGATGGGAAAACTATAACAGAGCTGAAAAAGAATATACAGATGCTTATAGTGAAATCATTAAGAAAGTCATTAAAAAGAAATAATTCTGAAATTATTTGGAGATAAATAATGAAACAAAGCCATTATGAAGCCCGATTTGCAGGAGTTGGAGGTCAGGGTGTTATACTTGCAGGTAAAATATTAGCTTATGGTATGGTTAATTATGAAGAATGTCAGGCACTTCAAACACCTACCTATACTGCTCAAGTTAGAGGTGGCCCTACCAAAGTGGATGTTGTTATTGACAAAAAACATATTGAATACCCAAGAACAGAGAATATTGATTTCTTTCTGTCATTACATCAAAAATCATTTGATTTATATTTCAATGATTTGAAAGATGATGCAATTGTTGTGATCGATCCTAATCTAACTCAACATATTCCAAAAGATATACCTCAACAAGTATTTGTTGTTGATCTTGTGGAAATTGCAAAAAAAGAAATGGGTAATCCACTTTACGCAATGGTACTTGCTGTTGGTTTCTTTGCAGGAGTCACAAAGCTGATCAAAGATAAAAATATTCAAAAATCTGTTATTGATAATGCACCGAAAGGTACTGAAGTAGAAAATCTAAAAGCAGTAAGGATTGGTTTTGCATTAGCAAAGGAAGCTCTTAAGAGAAAAGAAGATCTTGTTAGATTAACATTGAAAGACATTGATAAGAATAAATTATAATTTCCGGAGATTTGTATGCTTGAACTTAGTTTAGTAATGGTAAAGCCTCATGCTTTTGATACTAAGAAGCTTGGAATAATTGTTTCTATGCTTGAGCAAAATGATTTTAAGGTAGTTGGACTTAAATCAATTAAGCTTACAACTGAAATGGCGCGAAGATTTTACTTTGTTCATGAAGGCAAGGAATTCTTTGAAAGATTGATCAAATATATGAGTTCTGATACAATCGCAGCAATATGTGTTCAAAAAGAAAATTGTGTCGTTGATCTTAGAAAACTTGTAGGAGCAACTGACCCAACTAAATCAGCTGTGGGAACAATTAGAAGAACTGTCGGTGAGACTGTTGAAGCTAATGGTGTTCATGCATCCGATTGTATCGAAAATGCAAAAAAAGAGATTAGATTCTTCTTCTCTGATATCGAACTTTACTCTTTTCAGTATTTAGATTATTAAGATTTATTGAAATATTATTTTAAAGGCAGGTTTTCCTGCCTTTTTTTATTCCGTTGTCAAAATTCCTTATTATACTTATATTTATTAAGTTGTTAATTAATACTTAGAGAGTAAAAGTAAATTATGCCGTCATTTGAATTATTCATAGCAAGAAGGTACCTGAGAAGCAAAAGTAAGACTGCTTTCATATCTACTATTACATACATATCTTTCTTCGGGATCATGCTTGGAGTTGCAGTGTTAGGCATTGTAATGTCTGTCATGAACGGCTTTGAAACTGAAGTGAAGACAAGATTCATTGCAAACGATTCTCATCTGAGAGTTAGAGCCTTTAGAGATAGACCTTTCGAATATAATGAGAAAGTTACAGCAGTAATTAAAGCTGATTCAACTATAATTGGAGCTTCACCATACATTGAAATGTACAGCATGGTGAAAAGTAATGATTATACTGAGGGTGCGTTGGTCAGAGGTATCGATGTTAAAACAATCGAGGATACTTCTCCGCTGAAAAGTCAACTTATAACTGGTACTTTTGAATTTGAGAAAGGTAAAAATGAATTTCCCGGTATTGTTCTCGGTAAGGGACTTGCAGATAAAACAGGAGTTATTCCAGGTGATAAGATCAGAATAATTTCTCCTGCTTTGAGTTCTACTTTTTCACAACCTCCGGTAAAATCTTTTATTGTTACAGGCATATTTGAAACAGGGTTGGCAGAAATTGATGGGGCATTATGCTATATTGCTCTCCCTCATGCTCAGAAATTGTATAGAATGCCTGATAAGGTTAATGGAGTATATCTAAAACTTTCTTCACTCGATCATACAGACGAAGCAAAAGCAAGATTGAATGAAAACCTTGAATTCCCTCTGAACAGTATTAGTTGGAAAGACCTTCACAGTAACTTATTTGCATGGTTTGAAATTGAGAAAATGATGATGGGAACTATCCTGAGCTTGATAATTATCATTGCAGCTTTCAATATTTTGTCTAGTTTAATAATGATAGTGATGGAGAAAAAACAGGAAGTTGGTATTATGATGGCAATGGGTGCAAATAAATATCAGGTCATGAAAATTTTCATTTATCAGGGAATGATGATCGGTGTTATCGGTACAGTCTTAGGGTTGATCCTTGGAATATTCGTTTGCTGGTTACAACTGGAATATCAAATAGTTTCACTGCCGGGTGATATTTACTTTATCACAGCCATGCCTGTACAAATGAGATTGAATGATTTTCTAATGATCGGGGGTGTATCTTTGATCCTGACATTTATATCAACATTATATCCGTCAAGACAGGCAAGTAAGATGCTTCCTGCAGAAACTATACGTAACGAATAAAAAAAGAGTACAAGATGTTATTAAAAGTAAAAGATCTACATAAAAGTTATAGTCTAAGCAAAAGAGAAATCCCTGTACTGAAAGGTGTCAATCTGGAACTTGATCAAGGTGAGATCATAGCTATAATGGGGAAAAGTGGAGCTGGTAAATCAACTTTATTGAATGTTATCGGTACACTTGATAAACCTCATAAAGGTATCATTGAATTCAACGGTGAAAATATTTTAAAATATTCAGAGAAACAATTGGCAAATTTCAGAAATAAGAACATTGGTTTTGTATTTCAATTCCATTATTTACTTCCTGAATTCACTGCACTGGAGAATATTATGCTACCTGGTCTTATCAGAGGTGAGAATATGCCTGACTTGAGAGATCGAGCAAAAAAGATTCTTGATATGATGGAACTCGCTGACAGAGAAGAGCATCGAAGCGGAGAACTCTCCGGTGGAGAGCAGCAGAGAATAGCATTTGCCCGATCACTGATAAACAAACCTTCGCTGATACTTGCAGATGAACCTTCAGGTAATCTTGACAATACTTCATCTGAGAAATTGCATGATATTATGTGGACTTTTGCCAGAGAGAACAATACATCCTTTATCGTAGTAACACATGATAGATCATTGGCTGAAAAAGCTGATAGAATTATTAACATTATTGATGGGGTTATCTAAATGAAATGTGACCGTGATTTCTATAGGGGGAATATCTAAATGAAATGTGACAAATGTGGAGCACCAAATGTTGTAACAAAGATCGTTATTCAGGGTCAGGAGGGAAAAGATTCTGAAGAACTTAACTTGTGTCCAATATGCTTTCAGAAGTTCATCAAGGACCATCCTGAAATAAAGAACGGACAAATGGGTAAATCTTTGAATGATTTCCTGCTTGGTACTTTAAATTTAGTTAATTCTGATACAAATAAAAACCTTCCTCATACTAATAAACCACATGAGCAGATGATTAAAACTTGTGCTAATTGTGGTATTACTATTGATAGAGTGTCAAAATCCAACAGGGTCGGATGTGCTGAATGTTACGATGTTTTCGCTGACGAGATCGATGAGATCCTTTTTGAAAAGATAGGTAATAATAAAAAGACTTTAGATTTTGGAAAGCAATCTGATGAAGAAAAGATCATTATCCTTCAGGAGAAACTGGATTCTGCTATTAAAGATGAAGAATACGAACTTGCAGCTTTACTTAGAGACGAATTAAAAAAGATAAAGTAGGTCAAACATCTGTCATCCTCGTGCTTGACACGGGGATCCATATCCTTAATAAGTGTGGATTACCGGATCAAGTCCGATAATGACAATGGAACAAGTGGCTTTAGCCCCTTGCAGTGCAGAGAATTAAAACAGGAGAGAAATATGAAAAAAATATCAATTATATTCATTTTAACAATCATTACGATCATTTTTGCTCAGGAATCAGCATGGCAGCAGTCTGAAACTATCAACATCCAGCTTGGTGTCAGAGATAAGAATTCTAATCTCGCTGAATACAAAGCAACTTTTAAAGTTACTGAGACTAATACTGATAAATCAGCTGAGACCACTATCTCAGTTACAGCTGACCAATGGGGTTTCGTTAATTTCCCTGAAGATTTTGGTGTTGATGCATTAAAAGGTGATTATGATTGGACCTGCACTGTAGCTGACAAGATTGTTACTTACGGAAAATTCGAATTTAAGAAAACCGGCAACATGGCACGCGTTTTGACTTATAAGAAGATAAAATAATTAAATATCCAATTATCATTCGTACGGGTTCAATATCTTGAACCCTCGCGATTCCGGGCACAAGATGTTGTGCCCCTACATACCCTATAATCCTTCGGACTTATTCATGAAAATCGGCATACTTACAGCAACTATTACGGAAAGTGATTTCTTTCCGAATATAATCGAACTTAAGAACACAGCAGAGAAAAGAGGACACACTGTTGACATTTTCAAGAACGGTGAATTTAACCTTTTCATAGAGAATGGAAGAACAGAATTATTTTATAACAAAGAACCTTTCTCTGTAAC
>JAQICF010000022.1 GCA_027858795.1 Candidatus Delongbacteria bacterium
AAAAAAAAAGCGAACCCTAAAGTTCGCTTTTTAACGTGCGGGTAAAGGGATTCGAACCCCCACACCCAAAGGCACCAGATCCTAAGTCTGGCGTGTCTGCCAATTCCACCATACCCGCAGCAACCGCAAATATATCTCAACTTAAAATATTTGTCAAGTTGTTTTTTTTTATTCCCTCTGGATTACCGGTAACAAAGAATATAAGAGAAGGTGGAACAATTCCAGATCAAGTCCGAGAATGACAATATTTAAAATCCCGGGGTGGTGAATTTTTTAAATTCGCTTCCGGGAAGGCATAGGAGCCTTCCCCTACGGACTTACCCCTTACCCCTTACCACTAATCACTAATCACTTATCACTTACCACTAATCACTATTTTAATTCCTAATAATAATATTTGCTTTTAATAGCCCATTATAATAAATTATCGTAAGAAAATTAGACATCCGTAAAAAAAACTAAGAATTTTGGAGCTATAATGCTTGAAAAGATTAAACAACTCGCTGAAAAGATTGGGATCCTGAAAAAGGGTGGCGGTGAAGCTAAGATCGAAAAAAGAAAGCAAAAAGGTTTACTTACTGCAAGAGAAAGAATTGATCAACTTCTAGATAAAGATACTTTTAATGAGATCGATCTGTTCGTAGAACATCAAGGTAGAGATTTTGGACTTGATAAGCAAACTCTGGCAGGTGATGGTGTGGTTACAGGATATGGAAAGATCGAAGGAAGACCGGTATGTGTTTATGCACAGGATTTTACAGTAGCAGGTGGATCACTTGGAAGAATGCATGCAGCAAAGATAACCAAAGTAATGGATATTGCATCAAATATGGGAGTTCCGATCATCGGTATTAATGACTCCGGTGGTGCAAGAATTCAGGAAGGTGTAGATTCTTTAGCAGGATATGGTGAAATATTCTATAGAAATACTTTGAATAGTGGAAAGATCCCGCAAATATCAGTAATAATGGGCCCTTGTGCAGGTGGTGCAGTATATTCTCCTGCTATTACCGACTTTGTATTCATGACAGATAAATTATCAAAGATGTTCATTACAGGACCTAAAGTAATTGAGTCCGTACTTAATGAAAAGATCGATGCTGAGACACTTGGTGGAGCAAGAGTTCATAACCAACTGACTGGAAATGCTCACTTTTTCTCAAATTCTGAGCAGGAAACTTTAGCACAGATCAAAAAATTACTAAGATTTTTACCATCAGCATGGGATAAACCTATTCCAACGGTAGCTCCAAAATCTCCAAAAACACACAAAGACATTCACGATATCGTACCAGAAGATTCCAAGATCGGATTTGATATAAAGGAACTTATAGCTTATCTAGTAGATAATTCAGATTTCTTAGAAGTTCAGGAATTATTTGCTCCTAATATCGTGACCGGATTTGCTCATATGGACGGAAAATCGGTAGGTATCGTTGCAAACAATCCTGCAAAAATGGCTGGAGTTCTTGATGTTGATTCAAGTGATAAAGCTGCAAGATTTGTAAGATTCTGTGACTGTTTTAATATTCCGATTCTTACTTTAGTTGACCTTCCCGGATACTTACCGGGTATAGACCAGGAACATTTTGGTGTTATCAGACATGGTGCGAAATTATTATATGCATACTCTGAAGCAACTGTTCCTACTGTAACTGTTATTCTCAGAAAAGCGTTTGGTGGTGGATATATCGCAATGGCTTCAAAACACTTAAGAACAGATTTTGTTTACGCTTGGCCAACTGCCGAGATAGCTGTAATGGGTGCTGAGGGTGCTTGTAATGTTGTTTTTGCTAAGGAAATTGCAGAGGCTAAAAATCCTGAAGCTGTAAGACAACAGAAGATAAAAGAATACAAAGACAAGTATTCAAATCCTTATAATGCTGCTTCAAAGGCTTATATTGACGCTATAATAAATCCTGAAGATACTAGAAAGCAGATCATTACTTCTTTTGAATTAGCTCAGAATAAAGAATACACGAAGAAAAAGCACAAGCATGGTTCTATACCGTTATAGTAAACTCTTGTAATGATTAAAATGAAAATCAAGGAAACTATATGTCAGATTATTTAGAAATAAATGGTATTAAATATAAAACTGAGCTGACTCAGAAATATTTAGACCGAAAAGGTTACAAACCAAGTATACATAATGATATTAGAGCTTTTATCCCTGGAATGATTCAGGCAATTTATTGCAAACCCGGTGATCGTGTAAAACCAAATACTCCAATTCTTTCTTTGGAGGCTATGAAAATGTATAACGAGATCACACTTGTAGATGAAATAGTCATTCAGGATGTCTTAGTTAATATCGGAGATTCCGTAGAGAAAAATCAGATACTGGTCACTTACAAACCGGCTTAAAAATAAAAAATCCCTGATTCGATCAGGGATTTTTTTTTATCATGTTTTCACATTTAATTAATTATTTATACTTACAGTCAATATCTTCAATTGTTGTTCTATCTCTTTATTAAGACTGATAGCTTCGTGTGTTAATGCTTCATATTCAACATCTTGTATTTGAATATATTTAACAGGATCAGGACTCTTAATATTTCCCGTAATATTATAATCTGGATTGTCTCTGAGAATTCTTTCGGTTTTTAATGCTCTTATAAGGTCTTTTCTAATTTTAAAATATACATTTGCGTTTTGTTCCAAATTTGAAACATTGATCTTATTCTCTGCATCTAATAATTTCTTTGCTACGATCATTTTGTTAGCTGCAATATTATATCTATCCACTTGGTCTAATAAACATCCTAAAATACTAGGTTCAAGTTTTTTTATTTCAATTACTTTTTGTTGATTTAAAGGAAAAAATATGCTTATAACATATTTTTTAAAAAACAAATATATAATAATAGGTGAAACCATTAATAATACAAAAGATGTGGTATATAAAGGATTGTCAATATTATCTTCAGTAAATAATATTATTCCAAATAATGCCAAAATTATTGATAAAAATACTATTGCAAAAAATAAAACATTCGACGCAAAAGAATATTTCTTGTGCTTATAATTATTTACTAATTTATCTGTGCTGGATAACGAAGATGGTCTTAGAATATTATCTGAAGAGCTGGGAATATTTTTAGTAGTCAAATCTTCTTCACCTGTTATCTCATATAATTCTTTGTCGCTAATTTTCATATCATAAATTTTTTTTAGATCCATCACTAACTTACCTTACATTAATTAAAACATTCGTATTTTATTTAACTTAGACTATTGAAGTTAAATATTCACATCTGAAAAATCAAGTAGATTACATAATGTTTTTACTATGTTTTACTGCTCAGATTTTAAATGCTTTTCTATCTTCTTTATCTTCTTAGAAACATCATTAACTCGAAACTCAATGGAATTCAATATCCAGAACTGAAAATGCTCTACTTTGGTCTGTTTATGGATCATCCAGATTATCTTTATCGACACTAACAATAATCCTATCTCAAGTGAAAATAATGGGGGTAAAGAAGTTTCTACATTAAAAAAATGTCGCAAAATATCTAATACGAAAAATACTACCAGAAAAGTAATAAATAGAACATTAAATATCCGATCATACTTACTCAAAGTTTTTCCACCAATTGAACCAATAATACTTTTGATCTTTTCTTTTTCTTTCCTATACTGCTCCAGCTCTTCCTGTAAAGCCTTCATCTCTTTTTCGCTCATTATATTCTCCAATTTTATATGTTTTTTCGGGTGAATTGTGATTCGCCCCTACAATCATGATTTGCACGGGCATATAACCATATGCCCTACACATATTATCTTGTATATAATTATACTAATATTATTATAATTTATTCAATGAAATTTTTTACAATTTTTTATATATTGTTGTAGAAGAACAATTACACGAGGAATCAAATGGAATTGATGTCACCTGCAGGAAATTATTCATCTTTTAAAGCTGCATTGGGATCCGGTGCTGATGCTATCTATATGGGTTTAAGCTTATTCAATGCTAGAAAACCTGCCAAAAATTTTGGGTTCACTGAATTAGAAGATATTGTAAAGGAAGCACATTCTAAAAATTCAAAAGTTTATATAACTCTAAATATTGATCTTAAATCAAATGAATTGCCCGATGCTGTAAAGATTCTGACTTTGCTTGATAAAGTTAAAGTTGATGCAGTTATCGTTAAAGATCTGGCAATAATCTATTTTATCAATAAATATTTCCCTGGATTAGAACTACATTTAAGTACCCAATTCGGTATCGCAAATTCTAAAGCCATGGAAGCAGCAGGTCATTTATTGGGAGCAACTAGAGTTGTACTTGCTCGAGAATTAAATTATAAAGAGATCAAAGCATTAGATAAAGAAAATTATCCTGAAAGAGAAGTATTTGTTCAGGGATCTATGTGTTTTTCATTTTCAGGTAGATGTTTAATGTCAAGCTGGAATGGTGGAAGATCCGCAAACCGAGGTTCTTGTCAAGCTCCATGTAGATTCATATATAATAAAAATAGTGGATCCATACCTGAAAGCTATTTTTCTATGAAAGATCTGTCTTTAGCTGAGAAAATAGATGAACTGAGAGAATTAAATATATCAGCTTTGAAAATAGAGGGTCGATTAAAAAGTAGTGATTGGGTAGGAGAGGTTACCTCGATATACCGTAATTTACTAGATGGAAAAGAAGAACAGGATCTAAACACTTTACAAAAATATTCCGGTAGAGAATTATCTGAAGGTTTTTATGGAGGGCTTAAAGATCTTACTTCTGAGCAAAAAGTAAAGCATGAAATATTTGTGGGAAAGACAACTTCTACCTCTATTGGAAAAGCATTATTTAATTTATCGATCACTCTTCAGGATTCCAACATAAAAATTGATATTTACTCCGATTATGGAAATATTGAACTTTCATTACCTCATAAATGGGTGATCAAAGAGAAAAGAGCTGTGTCTATAGATTTACTTGAATACAAAATTGCAAATACTTCTTTCGGTGGGTTATTCCTTAACAAATTTGATATTGAAGAAGACTTTCTCGTATCAAAATCTCAATTGAAAAGTATTGTCTCAGAGATCGGTTCAAAGATTGCTCCACTTGCAAATAAAGAAAGAAAGTATTTAAAAAGTATCCCGATCTCACCTGAAATAAATTCCGAATTAATACTTACTAATTTTAACTCACCAAACAAGACCCCTATTGAGTTTAAAAATGCAACGATCCTGAGAATAACTGGAAATGATTTAAAAGGTGTCATTAATGATATAGATAATTCATCTGTAATGAAAGTAATCGTCGATAACTGTAAATTCACCGACATGAAATTAATTCAGGACCTTGCGAAGATGATTCCTGTTGAAATATCACTCTTCCCTATTCTTTTCGAAGGTGATATCTCAGAGATCGAGAAAATAATAAAAGTATCAGAAAAAATCAAAAATATATCATATGAAGTTAATGATATAAGTCACTTGATGCTACTGAAGAATACCGGTAAAAGTATCTCTGGTGGACCTTCTATCTCTCCATACAATCATATATCTGCGAAGTTTATGCGATCATTTGGTATAAGTAAAGTCCATATACCTCTTGAAGCTGATCGTGAGACTATAAAAGGATTATCTCTTTCTGATAATAAATTAAGATTTACACTCTACTCTAAAATCCCTCTATTTTACTACAGAGCTCAGGATAAAAAATTAAGCCAGAGAGATAAATTTACAGATAATCATGAAAAAGCCACTGTTCTTATGAAGCATAACGATATTTCAATTTTTTATTCGGATGAATATTACAGTGCTCATGGTGTCGACCTAAGTGATTTTTTAGTAAATGAATTAATAATAGACCTTTCAAATGAAACTGATATCTTAAATAAATTTGAAAAGTTAAAAAGATCTCCCGAACTATTCAAAGGTGACAACTTTAATCTTAGCAGAAGGTTATCTTGATACCAAAATTCCAAAGAATAAATAGAGTTGGTGAATACTGGAAAAATAAATACTGTGCAAAGACTTACAAATTAATTTTCAAAGGTCAATTCACCTGCCCAAATATCGATGGAACTATAAGTGATCAAGGTTGTATTTACTGCAATATGAGATCTCTGGAACCATTGATCGAAAACAACAATATTGAAGAACATATTAAATACCTTGAAGAAAGAAATAGCGCAAAACTTTTTTTTGCCTTTTTCCAGGACTATTCATCAACATACCCTTTAAGTTCTATCAAAAACAAATACGAATATCTAAAAGAGCTATACACAAAATCAATTGATAACGATAAAATAGTAGGGATATCAATTTCTACGAGACCTGACTGCATTGATACTGAAACTTTGGACATTTTATCTGAACTAAAAAAAGATGTAATAATCGAACTTGGGCTTCAGACAACTAATCCAAAAGATATTCTTTGGATGAATCGTGGCTATGAAAATGATGTATTTGTAAAAAATGTCGAGCTAATAAGATCATTCGGATTTGAAGTGGTTACCCATATGATTCTAGGACTACCAGGTGAAAATGATAATACAATTATAGCAAATGCAAAATTTCTCAACGATTTGAATATTAATGGAATTAAATTTCATCAGCTCATGGTTTTAAAAAATACCGGAGTAGAATCTTTATTTAAAAATAATAGAATTAATATTCTTACTATCGAAGAATATTTTGAAAGACTATCGTTGTTTATATCTCATTTAAATAAAGATATTGTCGTTCACAGACTATATGGTGATGCTCCAAAAAAAGAACTGATCGCACCAACTTGGTGCCTAAATAAAACAAGTATTCAGGACAAATTCTTTGAGTACTTAGAGAAACACGATCTATCTCAGGGATGCAGGATTTAATTGTCATTGCGAACACCTTTAGGGTGTGTGGCAATCTAAAACCGTCATCTTCGTGCCAGACACGGAGATCCATTTTTAAGTATGGGAACAGTTTAAAGCAGCTCCCTACGAATTGTCACCCTGAATTTATTTCAGGGTCTTTCTTCATTTTAACAGACATAAAAACCTTCTTATCTTCTTATCTTCCTGTAATAAATATTTATGCTTAGTTCATTTGTTTCGTTAATCAATCTTTTAGCTTTCTAATTTAGACTATTTTACGTATATTTAAAACACTAACAGGTATCGAATTAAAAAGCGAACACATCGACATTTCTTGACATTTGTCAACTTTTGTTTTATATTGCATGCAAATCTAAAAAGGAGAAATTATCATGAGCGAATTCCCGGTCACCAAAAAACAAATAAAAGTATTTGTTTCAATATTTATTGTATTAATCGTACTTATTTTTGGAAAGCAGTTCTTTATCAGTGTTGAAGCCGGACACGTTGCTGTAGCGACTCTTTTCGGTGAAGTTCGGACAGATGTATATAGTGAAGGTCTGCATATTCCTGTAAATCCACTTTACAAGTGGCATGTTTACGATGTAAGAGAAAAAACCCATCAAGAACAGGCTCAAGTTCCAACGCAGGATCAGTTACAAACCAGTGTTGATGTTAGTGTTCAGTTTAGATTGATCGGGGAAGCAACTCCGGATATTCTTAAATCGACCGGTAAATTTGAAGATGTACTCAGAGTTCATATTGTACCAAAACTAAGATCGATATTGAGAGAGCAGGGTAAATCAATTAAAAGAGCTGAAGAGTTTTTTCTTGAAGAAGTTCAGTCAACTCTTGAGATCTCTCTACTAACAGGATTAAGGGAATATTTAGAACCTAAAGGTGTTGAAGTTAGTGCTATTTTATTAAGGGATATTACTCTTCCAAAATTCATTATGATAGCCATAGAGAAAAAGAAAGAAAGAGAACAGGAAGTTGAAAAGCAAAAAGCTGAACTTGAAAGGTTTACAACTGAACAGAAGCAGAAAGTTGTTGCTGCGGAAGCTGAAAAGGCTGCTGCATCTATGGAAGCTGAAAAGATCAAACTGTTGGCAGATGCTGAAGCTTATAGAATTAGTGCGATCAATAAATCTATTGCCAGCAATACAAATTATATAAAACTTCAAGCTCTTGAGGCATTGAAAGCTATATCGAAAGATAAAACATCTAAAATATATTTCATCAACGGTGACAGCCCGAATCCATTGCCATTAATGAACATTGGTGACAAATAAATATCAATTTTCAAAGATCTATGACAACCATTTCATAATGTGGTTGTATATAGGATAATTAAATGGAGAATATTATGAAACTAACTAAATCAAAAAAGAATTCTATGCTCTTTGGAATATGCGGTGGAATCGCTGAGTGGTTGGAATGGGATCCGACTATTGTGAGAATAGCTTATGTTCTTGCATCAATATTCAGCGCTGCTTTCCCGGGAATACTCGTATATATAATGCTGATCTTTATAATGCCTGACCCCGTGAATGGAGAAGAATTATAGAAATTTTCGAAACTCACTAAAGAGACGCAGTTCAAATTTGCGTCTCTTTTTTATTTTTTTCCTCTATCATTTTTAAAATAATTTCTTGACTAAAACTTAGATTTAAGGTACTTTCTTTATCCTAATACAGTTAATAAATTATTGAAAACTTAAAGGAGTATATCATGCCTATTACAAAACTTGACGAGATGTTCGAATTTCTAAAATCAAAAGATAAAAAAAGAATGGTTGCAGCATATGCAAATGATGCTCATACAATTGATGCTGTAAGTAAAGCAATTGATCTTGGAATAATTGAAGGTATCTTGGTTGGTAATAAATCTGAAATTGAAAAAGTTTGTTCAGAAGAAAACATTGATGTTAGTAAATTTACGATCGTTGATGAACCAAATGATATCAAAGCAACTCAGAAAGCAGTTGATATTATCAATGAAGGAGGTGCTGATTTTATTATGAAAGGACTTGTATCTTCTGATAAGTACTTGAGAGTTATCCTTAACAAAGAAAAAGGATTAATGACTCCAAAAGCAATTCTTACTCATGTAACTTTACTTGAAAATACAGGTTATCATAAATTGCTAGTCATTAGCGATGTAGCATTCATACCTCTGCCTGATATGGATCAGAAAATAGCCATAACCAACTGGGTAATAAAAATTGCTAAATCTATAGGTATTGAAATGCCGAAAGTAGCACTCTTAGCTGGTTCTGAACAAGTTTCTTACAAAATACCTGCCTTATCTGAAGCTGCAATAATTTCAAAAATGGCTGATAGAGGTCAAATTAAAGGTGGTTTAGTTGATGGTCCTTTATCATTGGATGTAGCTATAGATAAAAAAAGTGCTGAAATAAAGAAAGTTAAATCAGAAGTAGCAGGTGATGCCGATTGTTTAGTGTTCCCAAACTATGAATCCGGTAATATCTTTTATAAATTCCATACAAAGTTAACTGGTGGAGAACTTGCTGCAATCGTTGTTGGTGCAAAAGTTCCTGCTGTTCTATCTTCAAGAGGTGATAGTGTTAAGACTAAACTATATTCTATTGCATTAGGAGCGATGAACGCCTAATGGAACCAATTAGAACACTTGACGAAATGGTAGAGCATGTTATTGCTTCAGGAATAAAAAAAACAATTGCTGTTGCCTGTGGTGAAGACCAAAATACAATTGGAGCATTGGCTGAAGCTGTTAAAAACGGTTTTGCTTCCGCTATCATGGTAGGTGATAAAAAAAAGATCATAGCTAGTTCTAAAGAAGAAAATATTGATCCATCAATATTTGAAATTATTGATATACAAAATCCGATTCAAGCTGTAGACGAAGCACTAAGACTTGTTAAGAGTGATGAAGCAGATGTACTGATGAAAGGTTTGGTCGGTACTGACATTTTCTTAAAAGCTGTATTAGACAAAGAAAAAGGGTTGCTTCATCCTAAATCCACAATGAGCTATGTCGCTGCTTTGGAAATACCTGCTTACCACAAATTACTCTTTATTACTGATACTGCGGTACTGCTTAATCCTGACCTGAATCAAAAAATAGCAATGTTAAATTATGCTCTGGATATGGCAAAAGCTTTCGGGATAGCCAAACCTAAAGTGGCATTGGTTGGAGCAACTGAGAAAGTAAGCTCAAGATTACCAAATACAATAGATTATTCTGCAATATGTAAAATGTGCGAAAGAGGTCAACTTCAGGATTGTATTATCGACGGACCACTTGATGTGTTTTTAGCCTGTGACAAAGAAAGTGTTGAGATCAAAGGGATACCTACTCCTATAAATGGAGATGCAGATATACTGATGTTCCCAACTCTTGAAGCTTGTAATTCATTTTACAAAGGACTTATGCTTTTTGCAAATGCAGAGTTAGGTGGATTGATACAGGGTACAGACAAACCAGTTATTGTAATGTCTAGAAGTGAAAGCGAGAAATCCAAGTTTTATTGCATCGCAATGTCTTGCTTAATGGCATAATAGCTTAAATATATGATTAAAATAATTAAATAAAGGAAGAAAAATGGACGCACAAAGAATTTTAGCAATTAACCCGGGATCTACTTCTACAAAAATTGCAGTATATTCCGGTCATGATTTGTTATTTCTAAAGAATATTAAGCACTCTGTTGAAGATCTTGAAGGTTTCAAGGTAATCACAGATCAATTTGATTTCAGAAAAGCTGTGATCTTAAAAGAGCTTAAAGAAGCTGAAATTGATCTTAATAAACTAAAGATAATTGTTGGAAGAGGTGGTATTTTAAAGCCTGTACCATCAGGAGTATTCAAAATAAATGAAACAATGAAACATGATCTTATTCACAGTGTGAAGAAACATGCAAGTAATCTTGGTGGTCTTATTGCTGATGACATAGCAAAGACTTTACCTGACGCACAAGCATTTATAGCTGATCCTGTTGTTGTTGACGAAATGCATGATCTTGCCAGATTCTCAGGACATCCTGAATTCGAAAGAACATCTATTTTTCACGCACTTAATCAAAAAGCTGTTGCTAGAAAGTATGCTAAAAATATAAATAAGAAATATGAAGAACTTAATTTGATCGTAGTTCACTTAGGTGGTGGAATATCTATCGGTGGACATGTTAACGGTAAAGTGATAGATGTAAATCAAGCTATTGATGGTGAAGGACCTTTCTCACCTGAGAGAAGCGGAACACTTCCTGTGGGAGATGTTATTGCAATGGCATTCAGCGGTAAATATACTCATGATGAAATGAAGAAAATGGTAACCGGACAAGGTGGATTCGCTGCTTATCTTGGAACAAATGATGCGTATGAAGTTGAACAAAGAGTAGAGAAAGGTGATAAAAAAGCTGAGCTTGTTCATTGCGCAATGGCTTATCAAATAGCAAAATCTATTGGTGCGATGGCTACAGTTCTTATGGGTAAAGTTGATCAAATTATTATCACTGGTGGAATTGCTTACAACAAAAAATTTATTATAAAAATGAAAAACATATGCGAGTGGATAGCTCCATTTACCGTTTATCCAGGTGAGGATGAAATGGAAGCATTAGCGATGAATGGTTTAATGGTTTTAAATAATGAAATTGAGCCTATAGAATACAAATAAGAATTTCAATCAAATAAGAAAGCCGATTATTAAATCGGCTTTTTTTATTATCTAACTTTTATCGATATTAAACTTATCATTGCTAGAATAATACTGACGATCCAGAACCGTTGAACGATCTTTGTCTCGGAAAGCCCTCTAAATTGAAATGTATGATGCAGCGGTGCTCTGAAGAATATCCTCTTCCCTAACCAGTTGATACCAATTTTCTCTTGAATTAAAACTGATGCAGCCTCAGCAACAAATATTCCACCTGCAATCAAGAATATCAGTTCTTGCTTAGTTGCTAATACTGTCACACCCAATAACCCACCAATAGCCATTGATCCTGTATCGCCCATGAATACTGTCGCCGGATAACAATTATACCATAAGAACCCAAGTCCTGCCCCAAATAGAGCAGACATTATGATCGTTATTTCTCCGGTACCAGGTGTATAGTTAAAAAGTAAATATTCTGAAAATTTAATATTCCCAATTATATATGCGAATACTCCATAAACTATTCCTGTAACAATAGAAGGAACAATTACCAATCCGTCTAAACCATCTGCAAAATTAACAGCATTTGAAATAGCCAGCATTGTGAATGTCGCAAAAGGAATATAGAACCAACCAAGATCAATGAATAAATCCCCCTTTATGAATGGAATAGTCATATGAGATGCAAAACCTTCAGGAAAAGGTGTAGTTTCTTTAATATAAAATATTAATGCAATAACCAACGCAAATAAACCTTGAAGAATTATCTTGGTTAACTGCTTCATACCTTTGTCGCTGTTACGATATTTTACTTTTTTAATATCATCCAAAGCTCCAATATACCCGTACCATAGGATTGCCGACAGAGAAAGTAATACAAAAGTTGATTGTAGATCTGACCAAAGTAGTATGGAAAATACCAGTGAAGAAATAATTATCAGACCTCCCATTACCGGAGTACCATTCTTATCGCTCACTCCAATATTTCCATAGTCCCTCACAATATCACGCATACCTTTCTTATAAAGAAGAATAATGATCTTATTTCCGACAATTAATGAAAATAATAAGGCGGTGATCATTGCAGCCATTGACCTGAACATTATTGAGTCAAATAATCTTAAAAATGATAGAAATTCATAGTCTGATGATAGGAAAGAAAGATATTGAAACATGCTTAACCTGATTTATTTTAATTTGTAATAGAATATATTGCAAAACACAACATCTCTGCAAGGAAAATGAAAATATTTTTTGACCAATTTATTAATACTTCTTCGATATACTTTTCATAGCACTGAAAGATTCTGCTTTGATTGCCTCTACAGGTAAAGAATTCAAGAAGGCCCTTCCCCACCTTGTATTACTTAACCTGCTGTCAAAGATATAGACTATACCTCGATCAGAGTTATGCCTTATCAATCGTCCAACTCCTTGCTTCAACTTCAATATCGCCTCCGGAACAGAATAGAACATGAAAGCATCATTTCCTTTCTTTTCTATCTCTTCAATCCTAGCTTGAATAACAGGCTCACTCGGAACTGCGAATGGCAACTTAATAATGATCAAAGTATGTAATGCATCTCCAGGAACATCAATTCCTTCCCAAAAACTGTCTGTACCGAATAAAAACGAATTTGTGACCTGCTTAAATTGCTTTATTAGCTCAGATCTATTACCATCCATTCCCTGTACTGTAAAAAGTCTCTTGTTCTTTGCAAAGATCTCTCTTATTCTTCCAGCAATTTCTCTCATTTGCTTATAACTTGTAAACAATGCAAGTGTACCATCATCATTAACAGAAGCTAAATGGCTTAAAAATTCAGTAATATCATTATCAAAGATCATACTATTCCTAGGAGGAGCAAAATATGATGGAATAACTATTTTTAATTGATTTTCAAGATCAAAAGGTGAACCAAGCATCAATGTTTCGATCTTATTTTCATCTATAAGATCTAAACCCAGCTTTCTTTTCATGTACTTAAATCTATTTTCTATAGTAAGAGTAGCACTGGTAAATATTATGCTCTTCTGAGTATCATACAAGTAATTTTGAAGTATCTTTGAAACATTTAATGGAGCACTGAATAGCGACAGGAAAGTACTTGTATCTTTTTTTGATAATTCATACCAAAAAACATCATTTTCTCTTTGAGCTTGCGTTAGAAAAATAAACGAATCAAAAAAAGATTTTGCTTGATCTAAAATGGATTCGCTTTCCAAAAATATTTCTTCAATATCGTTATTCTGTTCATTTTCAATTTTCAAGATTATATTGATTCTTCGAATTAATCCGATAACCTCTTCATTCAATGTTTTAAATGTCTTCAGATCTGCTTTTGCGGTAAATATCTCAGAAATATCTTTATATCTATTTTTTACCATTCCTCTGAATCTATATGTATCGCCTAATTTCTTATTAAGTTGATCCGCAGCATCTTCGAATAACTCTACACCTTTATCATAAAAACTAACAACTTTTTCCTTAAGCTTATCATTAAGATCGGATAAATTATCCATTTCATTCTGAACTTTACCAATATTATTCTCAATTTTTTTACAGAAGTTATTCTTTTGTCTAGGGCTATATATCTTGAACATTAAGCCTTTCAGTTGATAAAGACTATATTCAACTCCTAAATATTTAGTTGCTGAAGCTTCCACATTATGAGCTTCATCTATCACTAAATTCTCATAATTACCCAGAACTGCATTTCCTGAGGCAAGGTCAGAAAATAAAAGAGAATGATTTACGATCACCAAATTCGAATTAAATGAGTTTTTTCTGGCATTTTGTAAAAAACAGCGTTTATAGAATTTGCATTTTTTACCCGAGCAATAACCTTTATCTGAAACCGTTTTACTCCATGCACTTCTAGCAAAACCTATTTTAAAACCACTGTTTTCCTCAATATCTCCAGTACTGGTTGTTTCAGCCCAGTAAACTAAGGGTAAAAATTGATTTATCTCGATCTCAGAAAGATTATCAGCTGGTCTTTGACAGATACTCTCATATCTTTTTAAGCATAAATAATTATTTCTTCCTTTTAAGATAACCGCTTTGAACGATTCATTAAACATTTCATGTAATATTGGAAGATCTTTATAAAATATTTGTTCCTGAAGGTTTTTTGTATTCGTTGATATAATAATTTTAGTTTCATTGAGAAGCGAATAAACTATAGATGGAACTAAATAAGCAAATGATTTACCAACTCCCGTACCTGCTTCTGAAATAAGAAATTTTTCATCATTATATATTTCATCACATTTCTTTGATAGTAAATATTGCTCTTCTCTATATTCGTACTTTGGTATTATTTTACTTAATAATCCTCCATCAGAGAAAATTTTTTCTGAAATATCATTTTCATGTAATTTTAATATCTCATCATGATCTAATTGGTTTACCTGCTCAAGAATATTTGGAGCTAAATAAGATTTCCTCTCATTCTTTATTATCTTTCTATCAAAAGATGTTTTTATATAGTAATTGGCCAGATTAACAACGAAGTATTTAACGTATTTAGATTTGCCTGCAACACTTGCAATTTTCTTAACTGTTCCTTCTGCTAATTTCAGAGATCTTTCGATTAAATTATTGAAGAGTTCTCCTGTTGCGATACAATCATTTAATGCTCTGTGAAAACCATCTGCTTGTATATTTAAATAGTTCGCTAAAGTTGACAACTTATGATTAGCTGGTCCGACTGGAAAAAATATCTGACTTAAGAGTAAAGTATCGTGAAATTCCTTAGTTATTATGTCAGGAGCACCGATTGCTTGAATTTGATATTTTATAAAACTAAGATCAAAATCAATATTATGTGCAACTAAAGGTAGATCATCTATAAAATCAAGAAATTTAGGTAAAACATCATCGATCTCAGGTTGTCCGTCAAGATCAGAGTTTGTAATACCAGTCAAATTGGTTATTTGCTCGCTGATCATTTGTTTAGGATTCACAAAGCTATTGAAAGTTTCCTTTGCTTCACCATTTTCATATTTAATACCAGCAATTTCAATTATTTTATCTACAAAATAATCAGTTCCTGTTGTTTCAAGATCGAATACAACGTAGCTCTGTAATTTTAATTCTTTATAAATCTTTTTCATTTATACCTATTAAAAAATAAAAGAGGACATTGTCCCCTTCCATTTAAATTATTATTTTAAGAAAACTATATTTAATCCGTTTCTTCTTCATATCTCAAATTAAGGTTCTTCGCTGCTAAAGATTCATTTAATCTTCTCACAGGTGTTGTCTCAGGAGCCGTCTTAAGCTTTTCTGGATCTTCCTGAGCCTCTCGAGCTATTTGTTTCATCACATCAATAAAATTATCAAGTACTTCCTTACCTTCGGTTTCAGTTGGTTCGATCATTATTGCTTCATGCACTAGTAAAGGGAAGTATATCGTTGGAGCATGCATATTAAAATCTAATAATCTCTTTGCTACGTCTAATGTTTTAATACCATATTGTAATAGGTTTTCTCCGCTGAATACTACTTCATGCATACAATGCTGCTTGTAAGGAAGATCATAGTAACCCTCCAGCCTTTTCTTAACATAATTTGCATTAATTATAGCATTCTCAGAAACTCTATGTAAACCATTGCTACCCAATACTTTCATATAAATATATGCTCTCACTAAGGTAATGTAATTTCCGTAAAAGGAGTGTACTTTACCAATAGTTTGAGGAAGATTATAATTTAATTTATACTTATTATCCTCTTTTACTACATCAGGAACCGGTAAAAATGGGATTAATTCTTCAACAACACCGATTGGACCTGCACCGGGACCACCTCCTCCATGAGGAGTAGAGAATGTTTTATGTAAATTAAAGTGCATAATATCAAAACCCATATCAGCAGGTTTAATGATACCTAAAAGTGCATTAAAATTAGCACCATCCATATACAATAATCCACCTTTTGAATGAACGATTTCCGCAATTTCTTTAATGTTTTTTTCAAATAATCCGAGAGTATTGGGATTAGTTATCATAAATGCAGCAGTATCTTCATCAAAATACTCTCTTAGCTCATCAATATCCACTAATCCTTCTTCTGTAGAGTCAAGTTGTACAACTTCATAACCTGCCATGATAATTGATGCTGGATTAGTACCATGAGCAGTGTCAGGTATTATAACCTTCTTTCTCGGATTGCCTTTGCTTTCATGATATGCTCTTATTACTTTTAGAGAAGTCCATTCTCCATGGGCTCCTGCTACTGGTTGTAATGATACTTTGCTCATACCGGACACTTCTGAAAGCATAGAATCAAGTTCGTGATATAACTCTAATACCCCTTGAATTGAACCTTCATCTTGATATGGATGGATCTCCGTAAAACCTTCAATAGAAGCTAATTTCTCATTGATTTTTGGATTGTATTTCATAGTACAGCTTCCAAGTGGATAAAAACCTTTGTCCACATGATGATTTTTTGTAGAAAGATTTACATAGTGTCTGATGATTTCTTGCTCACTTTCTTCAGGAAGTCCTATTCTACCTGATCTAAAATATTTTTCGGTGATATTAAAAGTTTTGTCACCATCCCATTTTGGTAAAGTATATGCTTTTCTTCCTTTTTTTGACTTTTCAAATATTAATTTATCGTCCATCAGATACGCTCCGGTAGTTCATATTATTATCAAAGAAAAATATAAATTTTATAACAAAATAACAAACATATTTTACTATATTTTTAGTTATTTTTTTGTTTAATATTTAAGAAATAATTAAAAGAACTAAAATAGTTCCAATTTGATCTGATTTTTGCTTATTGAATTTACTTTGATTTTATACTTCTGCTTTGATATTTCATCCTTTATGAACTCTAAAACGTCATTAGAACTCATCAATGAACTAATTTTAAAAGATCTACTCTTATCTTTGAATTCTTTCACAACTATTGATTCGATACCAACGAATAGGTTATTGAGAATTCTGTGTAATTCCTCTGAATGATCGTATGAAATATTTGCAATAGAAATATCTATAATTTCTAATTCCTCATTATAGTATCTACTCCATTTTTCGATTGAGTCCTCTATTAAAAATTTAGATATTTTATCTGAGCATAAATCTATTGATTGCCTTTTTGCTTCAAGAGGGTCAAAATGTGCTTTTTTAGTAGTAAATGTATCCGATGAAAGAATTGTATTATCTAAGGTTGACTTGATCTGACACTCTATTTTAGTATGAACTGAGTACATATTCTCAATATTATACGACTTTATTTCACTGGTTGAATAATCTACAGAACCTTGAATTATAAAATCAATTTTATTTAGTACTGAGTCAATTCCATTTTCAGGAATTTCGCAAACGTTAAAATATGATTTAATAAAGTTATCTATTATAATATTTTCTGCAAACTTATCTCTTCCACCATCTTTACTTTTAATGATCACTCCGAATTTAGGAAATCCCATTTCACCAATTAGAAACTTTATTGCAAATTCATCCTTGAGGATATCATCTATCAAATTAGCAATATCAGCTTTTATCTTAACTTGATAAATTCCATTATCTACATTCTCTAGAATCAATTCATACTTTTTAATAAAGCCTTCAGATCTTGTAAGTATCTTATCATTTATTAACATATTATTTTTGGCAAGACTCTTTGATGATAGTATCATACCTACACTTCTTTCTAAAGCATTTCTTTTAGCATTGATTATAGCTTCTTCTTTGCTTGACCCGAAACCTTCACCTTCAATATTTGTAAATATTTTTCCGAAGAGGAACAAGTTAACTAACAATATTAAGACGATTATTTTATTCTTATTCATAATCATTACTTTTATTTATAATAATTTCCATATTAAGATTTTTTTTCATACTATCGACAATATTTTTAGCTTTCATATTTACTGGAATAGAATCAATATGCATTGAGTAGAATCTATTCTTATGATTACTTATTTTATACAGACCTTTATCATTCTTGTTCATACTAATATTAAGCTTCCCCACAAATTCTGAATTCATACCAGGAGAAACATATATCCTATTTCCAAATTTCTCATAAGTTTTTATACCACTGTGACCTGATATCATTATATCAATATTAGTATTTTCTATAAACACCTTTCTTTCTTTTTCTGATTCAAGATGCGACAGAAATATTAACACATCACATTTTGACTTCAAAGTATTTGTGTAAGAATTAATTTCTTTTATGCCAATTTTTTTATCTATGAGATTGTTCTTATCGTATCTTACAAATGTTGGATCAATAGCACCTGTTATACAGATATTTATATTATTTATTTCAATGAATTTTTCTTTCTTAATACCATAAACATTTTGAGAAACAAATATATCATCAATTTGCTTTATCATTTCCAAGTCTAACTCACCTGGTGTAATGGCAGCGTATTGAAATTTTGGTAATATATTTTGGATAATATGATTTAAGTTTTGATCTTTTCTGTAAGAGAATATATCTCCTGAATCTAAGAAAACATCTACAGAATCAGTCTGATTCTTAAAAAAATATAAGCGATTAAGAAGTCCACCATATTTATTTTTAGGACAATTACAATTTTCTAATATACCATTACTTTTTCCTGTATAAAGAAAACTCACACTTCTTGTGTGAGTACAGTTAAAAAATATTAATGATATAAAAAAAAGAAGCAGAATCTTAATTCTGCCTCTTTTTATCATTATGCTATTCAAATTCCTCTTCTTCATCAAGAACGATCTCTCCATCAATCATAATATAAGGAGTAACTTCTATTATTAGATTTGTAATCTTCTTAGTCTTTACCTGGTGCTGGAAGAAATAACCTAAGAAAGGAATATCACCTAACAAAGGTACCTTATTCACAGTATAGGTATCATCTTCTAATAACATCCCTGCGATTCTAATTGTTTGACCATCTCTAACTCTTACAGTTGTATCAGCTTTCCTAATTTTAACCCAAGGGATTTCAGAATTAGGACCAACCCATCCAAATATTGATGATACTTCACAACTTAGTTGAACAGTTATATCATTTTCTTCGTTAATAATAGGTCTAACCCTTAATTTAATACCAACTTCTTCTTTTTGAACTGATTGTTTTGTTGTTCCTGATTCAATAGAAGTAACAGTGTAAGGTACTATATCACCAATATGAACATAAGCTTCCTTATTGTTCAATGTAGCAATTTCAGGCTCAGCTAATATTGTTGCATCATTATTCCTATTCTTAAAATCTAAGCTTAAGACATATTCTTGTCCTATAACTCTATGCCATGGATTCGTTAATCCTGCGGAAGTTTCATTAGCAAATGATGGGGAACGGCTAAAAAGGTTATAAGCTTCTGCATCTGTGTAATTACCACTCAAATTTCTTTCAGGATAATTAAGTGGATCATAATCAAATTCATATGTATTATCAGCTGAATTATAAGTCCAATCACCATAATCTTGAAATGCACCTTCTCTTAAAGTAGTTGAATAATTACTTACTTTTTCCCATTCAACACCATATCTTTCACCAGATTCATTTCCAACCTCTTTAATTCTAGCTTTGAATAAAACCTGTTGTAGAGGTCTGTCAATTCTAATTAATACTTTCTCTATTTCTTTTGCAACTTTAGGACTGGCTTGATAAATAATCCTGTTACCTAGATCATCAATTTGAATTTTTTTAGATATGTCAGCTAACATCTTTTTTACAGTTTTCGCGTCAGCATACTGAAGATCAAAAACTGATGTATTCAAGCCGATTTCTCGATTTATTTTTTCATCAGATGCTACAATTATTGAATTATCAATAATTTGATAACTTAAATCAGTTGCTCTTATAACAAGATCCAAAGCATCTTTGATAGGAATGTCATTTAAGGTTAGTGTCACCTTTTTATCAACTGTTTCCGAACTCTGAACTAAGTTAACTCCTGCTCTTTCTGCTAGAGCATCTAAAACTTGAGCAACCGATTGATCAAGAGCGGTCAAAGAAATTGGTGTCTTGAAATTGTCTGAGGTCGTGTCATACAATAGCTTAGAACTAAACGCAAAGCTAATGATACTTAACATCAGGAACATTCCGATTAATTTCTTCATAATCTGTCTCCTTTATTTAGTAATCTATTTTTCGACTTACACATCTGAAATTTTATATAACAACTATGAAATACAACTTACCTTCGTCTTCTTCCACCGCCATCATCATCATCATCATCATCATCTGACTTCTTGGTGTCAGTATCTTGCTTTTGTGTTGATTCTGTTGGTACCAGATCCTTAGAAATAGAAGTAGCATCCTGATTTGGTTTATATTTTATCGCTAAGTTAGATTTAAAATGTTCAACGTAAACATAACGAGCGGCTACAGCTAATATCCTACCCGAGTATTCTTTACCCAGTTTTGTATTTCCGGTTAATTTATTGGAATCTTTATATCTTTGTTTCATTAATATTTTTCCAACAGCTAATTTATCACCAACTTCAAGTTTTTGATTTTTACCATCCATATTAAATGTAGCTTTGCCATCAAAATACATTGTAAATCCAAGTTTATCTTTCTTGTATAATTCAATTCCTGAATTAACCCAATATGTTTCAACCTTTTTAACTTTTTCAACTTTTTCAACTACTTCTTCTACTATTTTTATGTTAAAGTTCCCTATATCTCTGTTCGCTAACAATGTACTTGATTTAAATTTAATATAAATACTATCCGTCTGTTTAACGCTATCAACACTTGCTTGATATTTACTTTGACTTTCATCCTTAATTTGAGTACTCATTGTTGTTACTTGAAAGGCAGTAACACCAATCGCAATTAAAGAGGTCAATATAACAACAATCTGTAATTTTTCGAAATTTTTCATTATTAATTCTTACCCTAAATTAAAGAAATTTTATATATTCCAATCTAGCTTCAACATTTAATGGAAGTTTTATAGAAAATGGATCATCTACTTGATCTTTATCATCCTTATTACCCTTACTTGCCTTCCTTAACCTATAATATTCAATATAAGTAATATTGATTAATAGCTCGTGATTTTCTATTATGCTTATAAACTTGATTAAATTAGTATAATTTGTTATAAAGTTCACATTAATATAGAAGCTTTCTTTTCTGTTCGGCCAGTCTTTATTTTTTATATCTTCCTGCTCTTGATTGATATCATTTACATCATACTTAATTTTAGACTCTTTAAGAATATCTTCCGTAATTTTTAAAAGTTCTGCTATTACTTCCCCATAATTTCTATCATCTCTTCTATTAGCATTGTACAGTGCAGTGATATTATGCACTTTTCCCTGAACAGTTGTATCTCTTTTAAACTTTGCATTAAGATCATTATTCTCAATTATTAAATTTTGAGCATTATTTAATGTATCCGCAACAAACATTCCTTTGTATATCAATCCTGACACAGCAACAACAATTGTTATTAGTATGAACAAATATTCTCTTTTCATAATATCCTTAGTTGTTTTCCTTATTTTATACGCTAAATATTAGGTGTATGCGAATTCTTTGTAGCTCTCTTCTTAGCTTTCTTTGCTTTGATTTCCTTCAACTCAATAGCGTAACTAAAAGACCAATACTGAGTTCCATCTCTGTTTTTTCCCTTACTTCTTAGGTCAGGTCCTTTAATAAGGCTAATGTCAGTGTCCTTAGAAATATAATTTTCTTCTAGTAATTTATTAGCTATTTTGCTCCTAAGTTGGTTTATCTCAGTCATCAACTTAGACTTACTTCCCGTAGTTCTTGAAACTATGTCTAATCCAATATCTGGTGCATTTAAACCGAATTTTTCAATGATCATAGTTGTATCAAGCGAAGTTTCAAAAGACTTAAACAAATATGATAATTGAAGACGAGAATTCTGAACATTGTAAACATTCGTGATATTTTTATACCCAAAAAATCCTTTTTTTCTAAACTCATTTGTTTGCTTTTCATACTTATTTTTTTCTTCTACAGCTGCTTGATAGCTGGAATTAACACTTAGTGATTTTAAAAATAGTAACCCTAACAATATTAATTGAGCCGTAACAGACATCATGAAAATTGTAGTAATAAACTTATTTTTCTTTGATGATTCTTGCTTTTCTAAATTTATCTTTTGTAAGAAATTGAATTTGTACATACTAATTTATAATCCTAAGTTAAAAAAGATTTGTTATTCGTATCTTAATGCCAATCCTAAACAGATATATGATACATCTTGAGTTTCTTTAGCATAATTTTTCATTGATTCATCCCCTTCAAAAAAACCTGCAACATCCAAAGGTTCACAAGATATATCAGTGTTCTTAGTAACAAATTGTGGAAATTTACTCATCCCAACAGCTTTTCCAGTTATGTATATCTTTGCTGGTATCTTATTATGATTTTGTCCCGAATAATATTGAAAAGTTTTCTGTAATTCTCTCAACAACTGCATTCTAATATACTTTTTTACAGGATAATGCTGATTAAGATTTTCTGAAGTTTCTGATTCAAAGGCTTTAGTTATATAATCGTAGAAATTTCTGGTTTTCAACATTTCGTCAGTTTCATCTGAAGAGATATCTCTATTCTTTTGAAGCATTTTTCGAAACTGACTGCTCGTAAAGTCGATACTTCTTATGTAGAGCTCTTCATTACCGTTTGGTACAATTATAATATTTGAACTACTCTCTCCAATATCTATAATGCATGCCACCGTTCCTAGTGGTGGATTAACAGATTCATGATAAAGGTTTAAAAGAGCCATTTTATCAACATCTAATATTTTACATTCAATACCAGCTGTATAAAGGATGTTCTGCAATCCAAAAAATAATTTACTATCAACTATTGATGCCAATACTCTGTGATCAGTTCCAGTTGTACTCAATACTTCATACTCATATTTACTGAAGGCATCAAATGGTGAAGGTAATACTCTAGGTAATTCTGACTCAATATTCTCCTCCGGTGTATTCTTAAGGAAGGCTTCTTTAACAATAATATTCTTACCGCTTAACGCTGAAACAATTAAGGGGTCATTTTTAGCAACACCAGCTCTTTTAAATGCTTTGTCAATAGCTTCTAATTGGATTTTTTTTATCACAATTTCGGGATCTTCTTTGTTTTGAAAAACATTTTCTTCTGTAAGCTTTGGTAACTCTACCGGTATAACTTGTAAATTGAGTAGCTTATAGCTTGATCCGTCGTAGTATGTCTGAGCAAATACAACATTTTCATCTGTAATGTGTATAGCATTTATTTGTTTGGCTTTGCCAGAAGATTTAGCAATCTTCTTTTTACTTGGTTTTTTATCTGCAAGTGTCGAATTTTCAATAATATTAAATTCACTATTTCCACTTTCTCCAGCTTGATCCTTAGAAGGCTCCGCAAACATATTTCTGCCTATACTTTTTTCTTTGGCAGGTTGCTGCTCCTCAACTTTTTTAGTTTCCTCTTTTTTTGAATTTAAAGGAGCTTTATTTTCTGCAAAAATATTTCTTCCTAAGCTCTTTGAATCATTTTGAGGATCATTAGTCATAAAATATACCTTAAATACTTTTATTATCTACTGTCAACTTCTTGCGCTAATTTGAAATAATCCTGAGCTCCCATTGAATCAGGTGCGTATTCATAGATTGTTTTCATGAAACTAGGAGCTTCCTTAAGATTGACATCTTCTCTGATATATGTATTAAATAATTTTTCTTTAAAAAATTCTTTTAAAATTGATACCGTTTCCAATGATATTTTTCTTTTCTCGTTGTAATAAACTGGTAATACGCCTAAAATATCAAGGTTCTTATTGTAGGATTTGCTAATATTATCTATCATTCCTAAAATTTGGTTTGCACCAATTTGAGATAAAAAATCCATTGCAATAGGAATAATTACTTCATCACAATATGTTAGAACATTTACGTTTATTAAATTTATAGACGGGGCACAGTCCAAAATTATATAGTCAACACCTTCTAAATGTGAAAGGTTTTTCTTAAGTTTATACTCTTTTCCAAATTTCTTAGTCAATTTAACTTCTGTGTCTACAAGTTGTTTTCCGCCCGATGTAATGATATGGAGCTTTTCTCTTACTTTAGTGATACTAGTTCTTCTCTTCAATAAAAGATCGCATAAGTTTTTCTCAGGATTAACATTAAAAACGATACCAATTGTATTTTGCGGATCGCTATCAACCAACAAAACACTTCTCCCCATTAAAGCTAATCCATGTGCGAGATTTATAGATGTTGTCGTTTTACCCGTTCCACCCTTAGATGATAGAACTGCAATTTTACGCATAACCATACCTGTTTTCATTATTAAAAAACTATCAGTTTTGAATATAAACCTAAAGCTATCAACTTGTCAAGATTTATTTTTTTGTTTTTGATCGGAAAATAATTCAAATACTTTATTTAAATCTTGTCGTATTTCTTTTTACAACTAGGACATATGTAGTAACTATTTTTTGCTCTGAGATCATTTACTTCTTCGAGAATTGGATGCCCACAATTTTCACATTTTTTTTCGATCGGTTTGTTCCAAGTAGCGAAAGTGCACTTAGGGAAATTGCTGCAACCATAGAATTTTTTACCTTTTTTTGTGATTTTATTTCTTATATGTCCATCACATCCTTCAGTTGGGCAATTTACATTTATTTGCTCAGAAATAATATTTTTACATTCAGGATAATTATCACAAGCTGTAAATTTGCCAAATTTTCCGTACTTAACGATCAGATTTCCTTTATTGCATTTATCGCATTTCCCTACGATTTCAATTTCTTTTCTACTTTTTGGGTCTTCATCATCAAGGGATGAAGTATATTTACATTTAGGGAAATTATTACAAGCAATGAACTTACCATTTTTACCCCATTTAATGATCAGGTCACCTGTTTTACATGAAGGACACTTCTCTCCTGTTAGCTGCTGAGCTGTTTTCTTTATTTCGGATCTTTTTTGATCAACAGCTTCTAATGTTTTTTCGAATGGTTTGTAAAATTTATTTAATAGATCCAACATTTCTATTTCGCCATACTCAATTTTATCTAGGTTCTTTTCCATCTTTTTGGTGAACTTGATATTAAATATTTCAGAAAAATTTTCTATTAATAATTTATTTACAATATTCCCTAACTCTGTCGAAATCAGTTTTTTCTCGGATTTTTCTATATATTTCTGAACTATCAATCTTTCTATAATCGTTGCGTATGTGGAAGGTCTTCCAATCTCATCATCTTCCAGCTCTTTAGTTATTGAAGCCTCGTTAAATCGTGCAGGTGGTTTTGTAAAGTGTTCTTCTAGTAGTATTTTAACAATATTGACTTCTTTTCCAACATCAATGTTCTTAGGCAATTTCAGAGAACTAGCATTTTCTTTATCAGTATTAGGACTATCATCAGATTGAACTTGCATAAAACCTCTGAATACATTTACCCTACCACTAATTCTAAATTTAAATTTGTCGCCATCTATGTCAACCACCGTTTGATCAAATAGTGCATCTTTCATTTGTGTAGCAACAAATCGTGCCCATATAAGTTGGTAAACTCTGAATTGATCCTTTGTTAAGAAATGCTGTATCTTTTTAGGTTCATAATTCACACTTGTAGGTCTAACAGCCTCATGTGCGTCTTGAATATTCTTTTTTGATTTGAATTTTCTTGTTTTATTAACAACATAGTCAACACCAAATTTTTTAGTCACAAAATCTCTTAATTCATCAATAGCTTCAGTTGAGATCCTAGTTGAGTCGGTACGCATGTAAGTTATCAATCCGACAACTCCTTTAGATCCCAACTCTATACCTTCATAAAGTTGTTGAGCAATTTGCATTAATTTTTTTGAAGAATAGCCCAATCTATTTACACCTGCTTGTAACAAGGTTGATGTAATGAAAGGTGCCATTGGGGATTTTTTAACTTTCTTCTTAGTTATGTTTGATACTTTAAAAGTTTGTTCTTTAATTTCTTTTTCTATTTTTTCCGCTTCAGCTTGATTCGTTAATTTAAAATCCTTATTATCTATCTTAACGAGATCAGCAGTAAAAGACTCATTGTTACTACTAAAACCCGCCTTAATTGTCCAATATTCTTCAGGATTAAATAAATTTATATCATTGTCTCTTTCGCATATTATTCTAAGTGCTACTGATTGTACTCTTCCAGCACTCAATCCATTTGAAACTGTTTTCCATAAAAATGGGCTTACTTTATAACCAACTAATCTGTCCATTATTCGTCTTGCTTGTTGAGAATCAACCAAATTAGTGTCGATTTTACCTTCATTCTGCAGACCAGCCTGCACACCTTTTTTAGTTATCTCATTAAATGTGATCCTAAATATTCTATCACTACAATTTTTTAATCTATTTGCAATGTGCCAACCAATTGCCTCTCCTTCCCTATCAGGGTCAGTTGCAATTAAAATTCTACTGCTTGTTTTTGCAAGAGATTCGATTTTCTTTAAAATTTTAGCTGCTTGCCCTGAGTTACTAATAATTTTATAGGTAGGCTTAAAATCATTTTCTACATCTACACCTAGTTCTTTTGATGGTAGATCAATAATGTGCCCATTGCTGGCAATCACATTATACGATGGGCCTAAGTATTTACTTATTGCTTTAACTTTTCCTGGGGACTCTAAAATAACTAATTCTTTACTCATTCAATGTTCCTTATACGTTTACCTGTTTTACCTATTTACCATGACAATTTTTATATTTATCACCACTACCACACTTATTTACCGTGACAGTTTTTATATTTCTCCCCACTCCCACAAGGGCAAGGGTCGTTTCTTTTAACCTTTTCTTCGGCTTTTTTCACGGTTGGTTGTTTTCTCTGTTCTTTATTATCCAATTTCAAAGAAGATACTCTTTCTTTTTCTTTCTGCCTTCTTTCTTCCTCTTCAGATCTCTGAATTTCAATATTAGCTTTAAAAATAAATTCTAATGCTTCCTGATTTACTCTTAACAACATTTCTCTAAAGGATTCGAAAGACTTTCTTTTATATTCAATCAATGGATCCTTCTGAGCATGAGCCATAAGGCTAATTCCACTTCTAAGATCATCGTCTTCTCTTAAATGCTCCTGCCAATTCTTATCCATTATCTTAACAATTGCGATCCTTGCTAAAAAATCAAATAATTTATCACCTATAATGCTTTGCTTTTTCTTTATTTTAGCTATAGCGATGTCATACAATTTATCAAACAATTCGTCTGGAGAATTTATTGTTTCATCATTTTTATCCACATTGATAAGCATTGTTTTCATTAAATTGTCATTAAGATAATCAAAATTCCAATTCTCAGCAGATTTTGAACCAGAAGTAGCCGTTAAAACAATTTCTTTAATATAGTCTTCAACCATATCTTCAACTTCTTTAAAAATACTTTCATCCGGATCTATTCCATATTCTCGTGCAAAAGGAACATTAATTCCTTCGCTTATTGCACCTTTAATCAATGCTGCTCTACGCCTTAGATATACAACATCTCTTTTTTTATTCATTACATCGTCATATTGAATGATATGCTTTCTCATTGAAAAATTATGCATCTCAACTCTTTTTTGAGCTCTTTCAATAGATTTTGTGATCCATGAATGCTCTATCGGCTCTCCATCTTTTCTTCCAAATCTATCCATAATTCCAGATATTCTTTCAGAGCCAAATATTCTCATAAGATTATCTTCTAAAGAAACATAAAATCTTGAGGAACCCGGATCTCCTTGTCTACCTGCCCTTCCTCTTAACTGTCTATCTATTCGTCTTGAATCATGTCTTTCACAACCAATTATAGCCAATCCACCTTTTTCAATCACATCTTTTTCCAACTTAATGTCGGTACCTCTACCAGCCATATTAGTTGCTATTGTAATTGTTCCTGAAGTTCCGGCATCTCGTATAATTTGTGCTTCCTTAGCGTGATTCTTTGCATTTAAAAGGTTGTGCGGAATTTTTCTTTGATTTAGTAGTCTGTGCATTATTTCACTAACATCTACATCCGGAGTACCCAATAGTATGGGCCTACCTTCTTTTCTAAGCTTAATTACTTTTTCAATCACAGCATCATATTTTTCTTTCTTCGTCATGTATATGTAATCTTCGAAATCTTCTCTTATAATAGGAACATTCGTTGGGACGAGAGAAACAGGTAATTTGTATATTTCAAAAAATTCTCCTTCTTCTGTAACTGCAGTACCGGTCATACCACTTAATTTTTTATACATTCTAAAATAATTCTGATAAGTTATAGATGCGACAGTTTGTGTGTCCTCACCTATTTTTACGCTTTCTTTTGCCTCAATAGCTTGGTGCATACCATTACTAAACCTACTATCGTATTTTAAACGTCCTGTTGATTGATCTACAATTATTACTCTACCATCTTGAACAACATAATCAACATCTCTTTCAAACATTGCATATGCTCTTAATAATTGGTGTATAGTATGGATCTTATCACTTTTTTCTGCATAATCATTATGAAGTACTTCAGTCATTTCTTCTTTTTCTGAAGATGATATTTCCATTTTCTCTATATTTTGGAGCTCAGTTGACATATCTGGAATAATGAACATATTGATATCGCCACCCGTACCGGCTAAAAATTCATGTCCTTTGACAAAAAGGTCAACAGTATGAGATCTTTCCTCTAAGGTATAAAAGAGATCTTCAGTAACCTGTTGAAAATTCTTATCTCTCAAAAGGTCATTTTCTAATTTAAGAATTTTTGTTTTTACACCGGGTAAAGAAAGTAATTTGAGTAATTTTCTATTTTTTGGAGCTCCTTTAGAAGCTTTTAAAATTAAAAAAGTAGCCTGAGAGCTGTCTTCTTCATTTTTCATTAGCTCTTCAGCATCTGAAAGATATTTATTAACTAATTTAGTTTGTTCTCTTACTAGATCGAAAACTTTAGGTTTCAGCTGATCAAATCTCTGATCGTTTTGCTTTGGAATAGCTCCCGATATTACCAGGGGAGTTCTTGCTTCATCAATTAGTATCGAATCTACTTCATCGATCAAACAATAATTAAAACCCCTTTGAACCATATCTTCAACATCAATTACCATATTGTCTTTTAGATAATCGAATCCAAACTCATGATTCACACCATAAAGAACATCTTTCTGATACTCTAATTTTCTAAATTCCGGATTTTTTGTTTCTGAGGTAATAACACCTACTGTTAAACCCAAATATTCTAAAACATGCCCCATCCAGTCCCTGTCTCTTTTAGCCAAATAATCATTC
Source organism: Candidatus Delongbacteria bacterium (assembly GCA_027858795.1). Next base: position 29,689 of record JAQICF010000022.1, read on the forward strand.
ACTGTAACAATATGAACACCTTTACCTGACAAAGCATTTAAATATGCTGGGAACAACGCAACTAAAGTTTTACCTTCACCTGTAGCCATCTCAGTGATAGCTCCTCTGGCAAGTATTATACCACCCATTATTTGAACATCGTAAGGAATCATATTCCATTCTTGCATTCTTCCATCTATCGTCCAAGAAGTACCCACCATTCTTTTACAGGCTTCTTTTACGACCCCAAATGCTTCAAGCATTATATCTTCTTCCGTTTCACCGTTAATTAATCGTGACTTGAATTCGTTTGTTTTATCTTTTAGTTGTTCTTCTGTCAGATTTTTGAAGGTTGCGTTATATTCATTCACTTTTTCAATAAGAGGTCTATAGATCTTTTCTTCTCGATCTTGCTTTGAACCAAATATTTTATTTAATATGTAACTTAACATGAGCGTCCGTTTTCTTCTTAATATTTCTAAACTTATTTATTAATCAATTCATTGATTACTATCTTCCAACCATCAATCGTTCCCCAAGGAATTCATTGAGACCAGCTTTTACAATGCTCTTATAAACACTTTTTATATCATACTCTTTTCTTACCAATTCATACTCACCATCTTCTGTTCCAAAAACCACGAAACTTGATTTAGAATTTCCATCCCTCGGTTGTCCTACAGAACCTACATTTATGATCAATCTATCATCAATAGATCTAAACATTTCAGGTCTATGGGAATGGCCAATGAAGCAAGCTTGCTCAGTAAAATAATTAAAATGTTTCTCTGCACTATGTTGAGTAAGAATATAATTCCAATCTTCAGGTATTAAAGGTGTCGAGTGGACAAACAAAAGATCATTTTCTGAGATCTTCAAAGGTAATTTTAAAAGGTACTCATAGTTTTCATCTGAAATCATCCTTCTAGTCCATTCGGTAGATTCCCTTGCGTATGAATTAAATAGCATCATGTCAGTCTGATTGATTACAGCACTATCATGATTCCCCACAACCACTTTATCTGTAACTGATTTTATTAGATCTATACATTCGTTCGGTTTAGGACCATACCCTACAATATCACCTAAACAATAAATCTCATCCACTTTAATACGTTCAATTTCTTTTAGAACTTCTGTCAAAGCTTCAAGATTTGAATGGATGTCAGACAAAATAGCAATTTTCATAAAATACCTTAATTAGTTTTGTTTTGTGCTCTTAGTTCATCTTTTAATTTATTTAAAATACCATTGATAAAAACATTACTTTTTTCCGAACTGAATTTTTTCCCAAGTTCAATAGCTTCATTAATTATTACTTTCTCCGGAATTTCAGGAAAATAAAGAAATTCAACTATCCCCATCCTAATTATCAGCTTATCAATAATTGAAACTCTCGCAAAGTCCCAATTCTCCAATTTTTGTTCAATTACTTTGTCGATTTCGATTAGATGTTTTTCATAATTTTCAAAATATGATCTAAAAAAATCCAAATTGCTCTTTTCACTTTTATCTTTTTGAGGTTGAACTATATTTTTATTTTTATTTACTGATTCCGCTAATTTATACGAATAGGAGAGAAACCCATCTTTAATATTCTCTTTATCCATTTCACCAAAAGCCATAGTAAATTCTTTATTTGTTCCCGGAATATTAAAACTTATTTCATCATTAGATTCCAATTTAGTGATCTTTACAGAATTAAAAATATCTGAAATATGCTCTTGTATAAATTCATATTCATCTTCTTCGATTAAATTACTTATAGAACCAAAATAATCATTTAGCTGTGATTTCAACTGATCATACTCAAATCCTTCTATTTCCTTGCTATAAAAGAACATCAGTAAATACTCTCTTGTCTTCCTTCTATTTTTAAGGTAAAAAACTGTCATATTATGGGCTAACCTTATTCGTTAATAGTATTTATTGTTATCTGATGTTTTGCAAGCAGATCACACTCTTCGTTTAATGGATTTCCATCATGACCTTTCACCCAGCACCACTCTATATTGTGAACTTTTGATAAATTCAAGATATCTTCAAAAAGCTCCTTATTTTTCACTGGTTCCTTTTTGGATGTTCTCCACCCATTTTTTTGCCAATTATATGCCCATTTAGTTATTGAATCCACAATATATTTTGAATCCGTATAAAGTTTGACATTGCAATCTTCATTCAATGCCTTCAATGATTCTATTACAGCTTTAAGCTCCATAACATTATTTGTAGTATTTTCTTCAAAACCTGAAATCTCTTTTCTATAATTTTCATAAAGAATAATTCCACCCCATCCTCCGGGTCCGGGATTATTACTACAAGCACCATCAGTATATATTATTACATCTTTCATTATTGTAAACTATCCCATTTTTCGAGTAGGAAAATTATGTTATTAATAATGAATAAGCAAAAATTATTTTATTTTTTTAATCTTTATGTAATAAAGGATAAATTCAAACAGAAATTTGATAAATAAATTAGCCTTCGAAGGAACTCTTGTTTTTGTTTTCGATATCGATCATCTTTGTAAAATTTGCATAATCCACATATTCAGGATCTTCAATATTTTTTAATTTTTCCAATATGTAATTTATTTTATCGGCATTAGCCCATATCTTTCTTAATTTTATCTTTGTTTTCTTGTCTATGTTATCATCATTAACCAATATTTCAATATATCCAGTGATGATTGAAAGTGGTTGTTTGATCTCGTGATTAGCTGTAACGACCATTGCATCAAACATTTTAATTTCTTTTATCCTTCCCTGTGCATTGTTATATGAAATTATCAGTATTATCAGCATTGATGTTATTAGGATGTTTATTGTAGAATTTAATGTAAATGTATCATGAATCTCACTTATCTCTTTGCTTTCTTTAACTTTTATCAAAAAACCAGCCTTCTTACCATTCGAGTTCATTACAGATAAAAATCCTGCTATAAAGTTCTGATTCTTATAAGTAAGATGATTAGTAAAACTTTCAAAAGCATTCATTTTCTGTAAAACAATCGATACTTGATCGCTTTTCTCAATAATCTCTTCAATGTTTCTATTTGAATTTCCTGATATATAGAAATTTTCACTGTTACACCAATTGCTTTGATATAGAAATTCAAGATCGTTTTTTGTTTTATTCAAGATTATTTGATAATTACTATCAAATAAGTTTGATAAGCTTTCCATTAAGGTTTGAAGAGAAACTGAAAATTCTATTGAACCAATATGTTCGTCATTATAGAATATCGGGAAAACGTATCTGTAAGCACTTGTAAATCTACCTGATTCTAATCCCGAAGAGTACCTTCTTTGGCTATTTGAATTTATTATATTTTTACGTGAAGGTAATACTTTATCTCCGTATTTCGTGTTTTGTTTCATCCGAACAAAGTTAATTCCATCTTTAAAATAAAGTTGTATATCATGGAAATCATGTCTCTTAACTTCATCATAGAAAGGAGTAATTGCATCAATAAATTCTTTTCGGATAAAGTGATTTTTTATTGAATTTTTCTCTTTGGTAGATCTATAAAATATTTCTTTTAGATCATCACGACTATCTACATATGAATACAAAAATTTCGCCATGCTTTCGTACTTTAAAACTACGACCTTATACTCATTGCCAATTTCGGCTATGTTACCTTTTTCAGTTTCAGAAAGTTCTCTGGACATATCAAAATAAAAAACTCCGAGCATTATCAAACTTGCTGATATCAAGAAAAGTACGATTAGTATCGTTTCTTTAGTAAGTATTCGTTTCATAAGCTTTACGGTTCACCTAACAATTATAAAGAAAGCTATAACATTGTTTGAAATATTTCAAGAAGAATTATTTGTTTTTTGTTTTTTACATAATTTAAGTATATTTGAGGATATAAAATTACAAGTGGAGAATTACCTATGCAAGGATTATATACTGCTATCGTTACACCGTTTAAGAACGACCTAAGCTTAAATAAACAAAAACTTAAAGAATTAATAGCTTTTCAAGCTGCAGGAGGAGTAGATGGAATTGTTCCTGGTGGAACAACCGGAGAAAACCCTACTTTTTCTGAGAAAGAATTTCGAGAGATCTTTGAGATATGTACTGAGTTTGCTGACTTTCACAATATAAAAGTTGTTGCAGGATGTGGCAGCAATGATACTTTAAAGGCTGTGTCACTATGTAAAATGGCTTCACAAGTTGGTGCTGATTCAGCTTTAGTTATCACACCATACTATAATAAACCTAATCAGGAAGGATTATATAGACATTTTTCAGAAGTTGCAGAAAAATCACCTATCCCGATAGTAATGTATAATGTGCCATCCAGAACAGGAGTAAATTTACTGCCTGATACTGTCGAAAGGCTCGCAATTCATGATAATATTATTGCATTAAAAGAAGCTAGTGGCTCTATGTCGCAAGTTCAAAAAATAATTTTTGCAGTAGAAGATAAAATATCAATATTATCCGGGGAAGATGATCTTATTTATTCAATGATGGCTCTAGGTGGAAAAGGTGGGATCAGTGTTACTTCCAATATCATTCCTAAGCAAATGAGTATGCTTGTGCATGCTATGTTGAACGGTGATTTCGAAAAAGGATTACAGCTTGCAAAATATACAAATGAACTATGTCAGACTATGTTTATTGACACAAATCCCATCCCTGTTAAGAAAGCAATGGAGCTTCTCGGACTTGAAACCGGTCCAACAAGACTACCTTTAACAGAATTATCTGAAAGCAATATTAAACATTTGACTAAAATTCTAACAAAATATAAGTTGATCAAATAAAATGATAATAAATAAAATATTTCATATTCTTCAAGTCGGTGATATTGCCGAAAATTGTATTATTGCAAAATGTCCTGAAACATCAAAAGCTATTATCTTTGATCCCGGAGATGATCATGATAAAATTATTAAATACCTGAACAGTATTGATGCAGATCCTGAATTAATAGTTAATACACATGGTCACCATGATCATATCGGGGCTATTTCTGAACTGAAACAAAAATTCAACATCCCTTTCTGGGTACATAAAGCTGAAGAAGAATATTTATTGGATCCTTATAAAAATTATTCTGCTTTATCAGGTAAACCTGTTAAAATAAAGCCGGATAAACTTCTAACTGAAAAAGATATTATCCAAGTTGGAACTTTAAATTTTAAAATTTTACATACTCCGGGGCATACTCTGGGAGGTTGCTGTTTCCTTGACAACAATGTTTTAATTGCCGGAGACACGTTATTTGCAGGTTCTATTGGAAGATGCGACCTCTATGGTGGAAGTGAAAAGCAAATTATTCGATCTATAAAAAATAAAATACTACCATTAGATGATAGTATTATAATTTTACCCGGTCACGGAAGACATACCACCTTAAAAGATGAAAAGATCTTCAATCCATTTCTACAGTGATCTTTTAATTATTTAACAGCTATGCAATCAACTTTAACTTTCACTCCGATAGGTAAAGCGCTTATTCCGAAAGTAGATCGAGCTGGAGCATCCGAAGAAAAATACTCACCATAGACTTCATTAAATTCTTTATAATCATGAAAATCTGTTAGAAAACAGGTACATTTTACTATATCCTCAAATGTATATCCTGCTTCATTCAATATTGCTCTAATATTATCCAGTGTTTGTTTTGTCTGAGCTTTTATCCCACCTTCAACGATCACACCATTCTTCGGCATCATCCCAATCTGACCAGCAACGTAAAGTGTATCATTTACCTCAACGGCCTGATTATACGGACCCTTAGCTTCAGGTGCATTACTTGTGTTTATTATTCTTTTCATGATATATTCCTTTAAATTATTTCTTTTGTGTTTTTCTATTTATATAAATATCGTAATCTCCTAAATATTCAAATCCATACTTTTTATATAACTCGGTAGCAGGAATATTGTCCTCATGAACTTCAAGTCTGAATTGCAGACCAAGATGTTTTGCATGTTCCATTACAACATCCATTAGATCATTCGCTAATCCATTTCCTCTGAATTCTTCAGATATTGCAAAATAATGAAGATAAGTTCTTCTTTTGTCTGTTGTTACCCATGCACTTCCAATGATCTTATTTGAATCGAGCTTCATCAATATCAATCGACCACCATTAGCTACTGAATCTGAAATAATATCCGCAGTATCTCCCCTATGCTTACCTCCAACTCCTGTCTCTTCCCAGAAGATCATTAATTCATCAAAGTCTGATGCTGTGAAATCAATAAAATAATATTTACCAATAGCTCTTGTCATTTCTGCTCTCGTAACGAATTGTCTTATTTTCAAATATACACATACTTAATTCAAATATACACATACTTAATATTTAAATACACAAAGAAATTTATTTTTTTTAATGACAATTAAGATTATATTTGTTTTCTGTAACATTAAGTACAAATCACAAGGACATACAATATGAAGTACATTATTTTTATAGCTCTCGGTGGGAGTATTGGAGCTGTTTCAAGATATTTGATCTCCAAACATTTGGATGATCTTTTTCCTCTCTCAAATATACCTATCGGTACTCTGATCGTAAATATGATCGGTGGATTTTTGATCGGTTTGCTTTTTGCTTTGTTTCATTATTATTCTGTTTCTTCAGAAATAAGACTTTTCTTAGCTATTGGTATTCTTGGAGCTTTTACTACTTTTTCATCATTTTCATTTGAAACTATAAATTTATTCAAACAAAATGGAATGTCATATGCTCTGCTAAACATAACATTAAACAATGTTCTTTGCTTGCTCATGGTTTTGGCAGGTTCATTTACAGTCAATCTATTCTTGAAAACAAAAAATATTTAATCCGGAGAAATAAATGATCGATTTTAATATAGCTTTAGAACTTGTAGGAGAAATTGCTCAAACTCTCGACTCTGTTACGATTCCTGTAGTAAACTCTGTTGGATATATTCTTGATGAAGATATTTATTCACCTTTAGATATGCCACCTTTTATTAAGTCTGCTATGGATGGTTACGCTTTTAAAAATGAACTTAAGGATTACACGAAGAATCAGTTGAAAAATATTGGAATGGTGGCTGCGGGTGATTTCTTTACCGGTAATGTAAAATCTGATGAATGTATTAGCATTATGACAGGTGCTCCTCTTCCTGATTCAACTGACACTGTAATACCCATTGAAAATACGGAAAAAGAAGGTGAGTTCATCAACTTCAATAAAAATTTGATCACAGGTGCTAATGTTTGTCAAAAAGGAGAGGATATTTCCAAGGGAGCTTTAATCTTAGAAAAAGGAATCCTGATCAAAGTTTCACATATAGCATTATTATCCTCAGCAGGATATAAAATTATAAAAGTTATCAGAAAACCTAGAATTGCCATTTTGAATACGGGTAGTGAGATCATAGAGCCCGGAGAAGAACTGAAAGCGGGACAAATTTATAATAGTAACGGGCAAATGCTTCAAGCTATGTGCAATAATTTAAACTATGATGCTGATTATATCGGCATTGCTGAAGATACTGAGGAAACTTTGAAAAATGCTATCAAACAAGGTTTGGAGTATGATATTCTTTTGATATCCGGTGGTGTATCTATGGGTGAATTTGACCTGGTACCCGATATGTTGAAAGAATCGGGAGTTGAAAAAGTTTTCCACAAAGTTAAGATAAAACCAGGTAAACCTCTTTTCTTCGGTCAACACTCTAATGGTTTAGTATTTGGTCTTCCCGGAAATCCATTGTCGAATTTTGTAGGTTTTACATTATTCGTTACAACTGCTGTTAGAAAAATAAGTTCGCAGTCAGATATTTATCCTGAATTCAGAACCGGAACCATGACAAAAGAATTCAAACAAAGACCAGGAAGAAGGAATTTCTTTCCTGCAACTATAGAGAAAAATAATGATAAATACTTTATCACACCCGTTAATTCTAACGGATCAGCTGATATTATGTCCCTTTCTAAAGCTGATGGATTTTTGATCGCACATGAGAATGCTTCTGTCATCAAAGAAGGTGAAACAACTGAATTTATTCTGTTTTAAAAGTGGTACTTTTAAATAGGTATGAGGTATGAGGTATAAGGTATGAGGTATAAGGTATGAAGTATAAGGTATGAATTGGGTTATTTCACCCCATCGTATATTATTAAATTGTCATCCTCGGACTTGATCCGGGGATCTAGGAGCATTATGAAAGGTAAAATATTTTCAATAAATATCGCAGAAAAGAAAAAAGGTGGTAAGTCTTCTGTCCAATCAGGAGAATTAATTAAAGATATCGGTTTAAAAGGTGATGCTTACAATAAACCCGGAGATCGACAAATTTCTCTCATCTCTATCGAAAAAATAAATGAGCAGGACTTTTGTCCCCGAGTAAGAGTTAGCGGAGAGCTAATTCCAGGTGATTTCTCTGAGACACTTACTATTGAAGGAATGAATTTTGAGGATGTTTCAGTCGGAGATACTTTTAAGATCGGAGAAAATGCTCTAATCGAGATCTCTCAGATAGGAATGACTTGCTATAAATTCTGCCCAATCGGGAAAGAAAAAGATGAATGTCCCCTACCAAAATATTTTTTATTCGCTAAAGTTTTGAAGAGTGGAGTTGTGGTGATTGATGACACATTTAAGAAAATTTTAAGGATTAACAAAAAAATAATTAAACAATTTGATAATACCTAAAACAATTAGTAAATTCATTAACATACAATACTTATAACATAAATATGACACAACCAATGAAAAAGATTGAGTTAGAACATATAATTTATCAAAACGCGAATATACATGAGAAAAAAACGACGTACGGCGTTTTGCCATTTTAATTAGGCATAAACTAGACAGCAAAAGGAAGTACGTCTTTTTGCCGCACGTTAGCTTACATAAATTTTAAATTAAAGGAGGACACATGAGCGCAGATGTTTACAAGAAAGCAAGAGATCGTAGAATTTTCATGAAAGCAAACTACGATGATTGGCATTCATTGACA
>JAQICF010000028.1 GCA_027858795.1 Candidatus Delongbacteria bacterium
GGATGAACAGAATTAATGCTGAATTTATGGAAAAATTTCCTAATATAGAAGTTTTGTTTCAGCCAATTAATGACAATGAATATGATGCTCAGATGAGAGCTGGCCTGGAAACAGGAACAGGTGCAGATATTATTTTCCTAAGATCTTATGATACAGGTAGAATAGTATATGACGGTGGCTCAATTTATGAACTCAATAAAGACCTGCCTAATCTTGAAGGATTTCCTTCTGCAGCGGTAAAAGCCTGGTCTACAGAAGATGGTAAAATTTATGCAGTTCCATCTGTAGGTGTAACTCATGGTGTTTATTATCATAAAGATATTTTTGATAAATATGGACTTGAGGAACCTGAAACATGGGATGAATTTATTGCAGTTGCTCAAGTTTTAAAGGACAATGGCGAAGCTGTATTTGCTCAGGGTGGACTTGATGACTGGACACTGTATGAAGTTGTATTCAGTGGTCTGGGACCAAACTTCTATGGTGGAGAAGAATCCAGACAGAAACTAATGGCAGGAGAAATGAAATTAACAGACAAACCATTTCTTGATGCATTTAAAGCTGTTGATCAGTTACAGCAGTTTTTCCCAAAAGGATACGAAGCTCTTGATTATGTAAGTATGCAGACAATGTTTGGTACTGGTCAGGCTGCTATGTTTGTTGGTGGATCATGGGAACTTGGAATACTTGAAGATCTTGGATCTACAGATTTAGGATGGTTTGCACCTCCTGTAGTAAATAAGGGTGACGTTCTACAGTACAGTTTTCATGTTGATGCTGGTATTGCGTTAAACAAGAATTCTGAACACCTTCCAGAAGCTTTGGAATATATTAAATGGGTAAGTTCTCCGGAATATGCTCAGTTATTGATGAATGAACTTCCAGGATTTTTCTCTTATACACCTGGCAATTATCCGCTTGAAAATGCCATAGCTAAAGAAATGATTGGTGCTGCAAGTGATGCTGTCTTGACAGTAAGAACTGTTTGGGAAAAATTATCTGCTCAGTCTCCAAGTGGAAATGGTCTTATGGGAGAAGCTCTTCCAAAGATGGTTACAGATGTATTTACACCTGAAGAAGCTGCAGCATATGTACAGGATGGCCTTGCTACCTGGTATGCTCCTTTTATGAAATAAGATAGTAACTATTCAGCACAATCCTGAAAAAGTTGCGTGAAGCTATGGACTCCCACAAAATAAAATGCTACAATTTGGTTCATGGAAGAGAGCCGAAAAGTTCAGGGTCGGACAGTAACAGATAAAGATATCAAAACAATTCAGTCGATCATTGCATCCAATCCGAATTGGCATCGTACTCGTATTTCTCAGGAACTATGCCATTTATGGAACTGGAAGAATGATGCAGGGAAAGCGAAAGATATAGCCGCCAGGGCATTGTTGCGAAAGCTGGACAAAGAAAACCTCATTGATCTTCCTGCCCCGGTTCGTTCTGCAAACAACGGATATCGGTATCAGTCCAAACAGAAGAAACCGAAATATCAGCCTATTGCGGAGAAGTTATCAGTAATTCAGCCGATTCAGATTAAACAGGTAAAGACGCAGGAACAGGCAAGGCTTTTTAGCTCTCTTTTATCTCACTTTCACTATCTTGGGTACAGTGGTCCTGTTGGTGAAAATCTTCGGTATCTTGTATATGATTGCAAGGGTCGCATCCTCGGATGTTTCCTGTTTGGCGCACCTGCGTGGAGAGTTGCGAGTAGAGATCGCTATATTGGATGGGATGAAACGGATCGTAGGAAAGGACTTTCCCGTATTGCCAATAATATGAGATTCCTGATATTACCTGAAGTAAAGGTACCGCATTTAGCAAGCCATCTTTTGGGGCAAATCAGTCGACGTGTTTCCATGGATTGGAATGACAAATATGGACATCCTATTGCCCTTCTGGAAACTTATGTTGAGAATAATCGCTTCCGGGGGACATGCTACAAAGCTGCGAATTGGGTGAAGGCAGGAGAAACAATCGGATACACTCGTAACCATAGAACCGGCAAATCGAAAGTACCGATTAAATCTGTCTGGCTCTACCCCTTAAGTTCCCTGTATCACACACTCACATCAGGCGGGCTGCAATCGTGAAGACCCAACAAATTGATGTGAGTGCAACAATCGAGCAGGCAGAGAGTCTTCTTGAAAATGAGACTGGCATTTCACCCGCATTCAAAAGTGTTTTCAAATTATTGATCTTGCTTGTGAAAATTTTTGCCGACAAAAATTCTCTTAACAGCAGAAACAGTAGCAAACCACCCTCAAGTGACCCGAATCGTGAGAAAAAGAAAAAACCAGGTGGAAAGAAAAAACCAGGTGGACAAAAAGGTCACATAGGAAAGACACTCTGCCGCATAGACGATCCTGATGAGGTAGAGGATATAAAAATTAACCGCCGGACATTACCTAAGGGTCAGTATAAAGATATGGGATATGAAGCACGGCAGGTCTTTGATGTCATCGTTTCCCGGTATGTTATCGAATATCGTGCGCAAATACTGGAAGATCAGGATGGGAACAGGTTTGCTGCACCTTTTCCCAAAGAGGTTACCCGACCGGCACAATACGGGATAAACACCAAAGTGAACGCAGTCTACATGTCACAGTATCAACTAATCCCTTATGAGAGGGTTAAGGATCATTTTGAAAGTCAGATGGATATCCCTCTCAGCGTTGGATCGATCTACAATTTCAACAAATCAGCATACCAGAGATTGGAAGGATTCGAACAGTGGCTCATTCAGGAATTGATTAAATCAGAGGTAAATCATGCAGATGAGACGGGCATCAACATAGATGGTACTCGTCATTGGCTCCATTGTGTTTCAAATAGCAGCCTGACATATCTCTATCCCCATAATTTGAGAGGAACTACAGCTATGGAATCTGGTGGAGTTATCCCTCTATTCAAAGGGGTTCTCTGCCACGACCACTGGAAGCCCTATTATTCATATTCCTGTATCCACTCCTTGTGCAATGCGCATCACCTGAGAGAACTTGAAAGAGCATTTGAGCAAGACAACCAGGAATGGGCAAGAAAGATGCAGCATCTTCTGTTAAAGATCAATATAGCCACTGACCAGGCTGGAGGGAAACTAGCGTCAGAGGAATCTAAAAAATTCTGGGAACTCTATCGGAAAATCATTAATGAAGGAGAGATCGAGTGCCCTGCTCCCATCAGACCAGAAGGAGAAAAGAAGAGGGGACGGCTAAAACGATCAAAAGCAAGGAACCTTTTGGAACGATTAAAAGGTTTTGAAAAAGATGTACTTCGTTTTATGGATAATGAACTTGTACCCTTCACAAATAATCAGGGGGAGAGAGACTTGAGGATGACAAAAGTTCACCAGAAGATCGCAGGATGTTTTAGATCTTCTGAAGGCTCCAAATTTTTCTGTAGAATCAGAAGCTATATTTCTACCTGCAA
>JAQICF010000030.1 GCA_027858795.1 Candidatus Delongbacteria bacterium
GAGCATGACAGGTAGTACGACTAAGACAGGGAGTTACAGACCTAATAAATATGGTGTGTATGACCTTGCTGGAAATGCTGCGGAATGGGTCGCAGGAGTGCTAACTGCTTATCCGGGGAGTAAGAACAAGGGATTAGAATACGGAAAGAATAGGGCTTCAAGAGGTGGTTCTTGGTCATCTCATCAGGATGAGATGACTTCATACAGTAGAAAATCATTAAATATTTCTAATTCGTCAGGCAATATTGGGTTCAGATGTGTCATATACTATGATACTGTTATGAGACGGGAGAATAAATAGAAAGAAATCTAAAACGAAAAAAGGCTCGTAGTTACACGAGCCTTTCTTCTGGGAGGAGATTTTTTTAGATCCTGAAATAAATTCAGGATGACATAATTGTTTTATTTCTTCTCTTCTTCGTCATCAACAACTTCAAAATCAGCGTTTTCTACATCTTCTTTACCATCTGATTTTGCTTCATCTTCCGGTTGGTGCTGTGATGGATCAAAGCCTGCTGCTCCTTCTTGTCCTGCTTCTCCGGGTTGTGCACCTGCAGCTTTTTGCATCTTTTCACTAATCTCATGCCATACCTTATTGTGCTCTTCGGTAGCCATTTTGATAGTTTCGATGTCATCACCTTTAAGAAGTTCTTTCAATTTATCAACACCTGTCTGCAATTTTTCTTTATCAGCAGGATCAAGCTTATCTTCAAGATCTTTGATCAATTTCTCGGTTTGGAAAATTGTTTGATCAGCAGCATTTCTGGCATCAGCAACTTCTTTTTTCTTCTTATCGGATTCTTCGTTAGCTTTTGCATCAGCTTTCATTCTTTCGATCTCTTCATCACTAAGTCCAGATGAGAATTCTATCTTAATATGCTGTGTTTTTCCAGTGGCTTTATCTTTAGCAGAAACACTTAAGATGCCGTTTGCATCAATATCGAATGTTACTTCGATCTGTGGAACTCCTCTAGGAGCAGGTGTGATACCATCTAGCTGGAATCTGCCAATAGTTTTATTGTCCGGTGCCATTGGTCTCTCACCCTGTAGCACATGGATATCAACAGCAGGTTGATTATCAGCAGCAGTAGAGAAAGTCTCTGTTTTCTTACTAGGAATAGTAGTGTTAGCATCAATAAGCTTTGTCATTACGCTACCAAGAGTTTCGATACCAAGTGATAATGGAGTTACATCTAAAAGAAGTACATCATGAACATCACCTGCAAGAATACCCGCTTGGATAGCAGCTCCAAGAGCAACAACTTCGTCAGGATTTACACTTTTGTTAGGCTCTTTACCGAAGAAATCCTTTACTGCTTCCTGAACAGCAGGAATCCTAGTTGATCCACCAACAAGGATAACTTCTTTTATTTCACTAAGATCAATTCCTGCATCTTTTAATGCAAGTTTACAAGGATCAATTGATGCTTTCACAAGATCGTTAGTAAGATCATTGAACTTAGCCCTTGTCAAAGAAATATCTAAATGCTTAGGTCCATCTTGAGTTGCTGTGATAAATGGTAAGTTAACTTGTGTCTGAGTTCCTGCTGAAAGTTCAATTTTAGCTTTTTCTGCAGCTTCTTTAAGTCTCTGAAGTGCCATCGGATCTTTTTTTAGATCTATCCCATCAGTTTTCTTGAATTCATCAGCTAAATAATTTATTAATCTCTGGTCAAAATCATCACCACCAAGGTGAGTATTACCATTAGTAGATTTTACTTCGAATACTCCATCACCTATCTCAAGAATAGATATATCAAAAGTACCACCACCAAGGTCATAAACAGCTATAATGCCTTCAGTTTTTTTATCAAGACCATAAGACAATGCAGCAGCAGTAGGTTCATTCACGATTCTCTTTACATCAAGTCCAGCGATAACTCCAGCATCTTTTGTAGCTTGCCTTTGAGCATCATTGAAATATGCGGGAACAGTGATTACTGCTTCAGTAACTTTTGTTCCCAGATAGTCTTCTGCTGCCTGTTTTAATTTCTGTAAAATAATAGCAGATATTTCAGGAGGTGTAAATTCTTTGTCATCTATTTTAACCTGAACAACTCCATTGTTATTTTGAGTTACTTCAAATGGAATTTCTTTTAGCTCTTGTGTAACTTCGCTATATTTTCTTCCCATGAATCTTTTAATAGAAGAAATAGTTTTGTGAGAGTTTGTAACGGCCTGTCTTTTTGCAGGTCCACCAACTAATCTTTCACCATTCTTTGCAAAAGCAACAACCGATGGAGTGGTTCTTCCACCTTCCGCATTTGTAATAACGACAGGTTCATTACCTTCCATAACTGCTACACAACTATTTGTTGTTCCCAGATCAATACCGATTATTTTTCCCATAATTTGCTCCTTTTTATAATTTGATTTTATTATTCCGCATCAACGACCTCAATCAATACAAATAGCGTGCCAAAACTAGGAAAGCTCACATTTAGCTACAAATTAATAGAATTACTTTTTTAATTATTTCCTATAAGTTGAACAAATTGTATTTATGTCATAATTTTGTCAGGTTTTGGAAGTGATATTAAAATTGCAAAATGCAGGTTATATGATTAAATTTGATTGAATAGAAAAACTTAAGTGGAAATATAAATGGAAAGTTTTCAATCGTGGTGGCAAACCATCCCCTACAGAATAGATCCAACGATCTTCTCACTGGGAAGTTTTCAGCTTAAATATTACGGACTTATGTACATTCTTGCATTTTCAACGGTATATATAATAGTAAGAAATAGAATTAAAAGAGAAAAATTTGAATATACCAATGATTTGATAGAAAACTATTTTTTTACTATTATTATATTTGTACTCATAGGTGGTCGCTTAGGATATGTCCTTTTCTATAACCTAAATTATTTTTTACATAATCCTTTAGAAATAATACTGCCTTTCAAATTTGCGGGTGGCTTTAAATTTACCGGTATTGCCGGAATGTCTTACCACGGGGCAACTATAAGTGCATTTTTAGGTACATATTTGTTTTGTAAAAAGAATAAATTGAACTTTTTTGAATTCTCGGATTTTATAATCCCAGCAGTGCCACTTGGTTACACATTTGGACGATTAGGCAATTTTATCAACGGAGAATTATACGGAAGAGTTACAGAGAGTTGGTTTGGGATGTATTTCCCAATGGCAGGAGATGATACTTTAAGGCATGCTTCACAACTCTATGAAGCTTTTTTCGAAGGTATTATTCTCTTCGTTATATTATGGTCAATAAGAAAAAGTGAGTTTGCGAAGGGTAAATTATTGGCTTTTTACATAATGTTCTACGGAATAATAAGATTCTTCATAGAATTTGTTAGAGAGCCTGATGAACAGCTTGGTTTCATATTATTCAATCTTTCTATGGGACAGATCCTCTGTTTTATAATGATATTATCAGGGATAGTTATGATTATGATAAATAAAAAATTAGCGAGGACAAGATGAAAAACATTCAATGTGTTTTATTTTCACTGGTAATTGCATTACTATTATTCAGTGTTGGCTGTACTAAATCAGAAGAAAATAAAAATTCTGAAGTAAAAAAAATTGAAGTAACAGAAAAAGAAAATATCAAACAAAGGGAAATAGATTCAGATAATCAATCTTCTATCGAAAGCTTAATGCCTGAGCACTGGGAAGTATTAAATTCTACTCTGATTCCCGCTGAGAAATTAGATGTTTATAGTCGTACTTTTGGTGGAAAAATTGTGAATTTTGAAAATAACTTCATAGGTTCATCGGAACCTTACAATCATTATAAATTTCAGATCAATGTAATAAAGGCTTTAGATGTGTCTGAGGCAAAAAAAATATTTGATACGATCTATGCACGAACATCGAACAAAGAAAAATATCTATTAAAGGAAGATCTAATCTACGAGTTTATGGCAAATGATGCATTCACCACCCGATGTAGAGAGATTTTTTCTAAATAAAAGATTACTTCCGGTAAGCTTCAAAGTATATTCTTCAAGCGATCCATATAGTGGATTTGAAGAAGATCTATCAGGGATACTTAATGGTGAAAGTTGGTCAACTGCTGAAGTTGATGCTAAGAAATTTTATTATGTTAAAGCGGTAAGTGCAAAATAGATAATTTTAAAATATTTGAAATGAAAAAAGGGCGATTCGCCCTTTTTTTTATCCACAATGTAAATATTTATCGACCAGCTCTTGAAGCATAACCGTGTTACCCTCCATCATTTCGCTTAAACCAAAATCATTAAAAGCTTTAAGGTCTTTTATGATCCTGGAGATCATTCCTTTTGGAAAGATACCATCTTTTTCATAAAGATCTCTTACTTTTTCTAGCTCATCTGCTGATTCAAAACAGGAAGCTGGTAATTGTTTTAATTCTTCAATAGAGCTCGCATTGGTTGTTACATATAATGAATTGGCAATATCTAGGCTATTATCCATTTCAAGCCCGTGCAATGCAGCGATCGTGATCCCTGCCAATAATTGGTGTACATTTGCACTCCCATCCGGATTTCTGATTTCGACAGTCTGATTATTTACAAAAGTTTTTCCGTCATTCACTTCTAAAGGATTTGCATGAAGTATAATATCCTCTGCCCCCTGCCATCCTAGAGGAACTCTTACAAGAACGGATCTGTTCCGATCTCCCCAACATATCTTTGTAGGAGCTTCCTGATGAGGAACCAATCTAAGGAAAGATGTTGGAACTGTGTTTCCAAACGCTGTTAGTGATGGAGCAAGATCAAGTAATCCTGCGATAAGTTTTTTTGCAACTTCAGTAAGACCTTTCTCGCCTGCATTTTTCATTGCATTCTGACCGTCTTTTACGAGTCTCATATGTATATGAAGTCCACTACCGGCTTGACCTACCATGATCTTCGGAGCAAAACTAACTTCCAAACCATATTTGTAAGCAGTTTCTCTAACAGCCCATTTTGCTAAAGCAAGTTGGTCTGCAGCATCTTCGATAGGAACAGGTAAGAATTCAATCTCATGTTGTACCATTTCAAGATCACCATTGATTATGTTTCCTACTTCAGCGTGACCGTATTTAATGTTACCACCGATCTCACTGATAACTTTCATTGCTTCAATTCGAATAAATCCCCATTTCGCAAATGGATGTGATTCGTGATAACCTTTTTGTTCAATAATAGGGTAAATTGAATCTATCTCTGAAAATAAATAGTACTCTAATTCTCCAAGTGCTTCTAAGGTGTATCCAGTTCTTTCTTTTAGAATTTTATGAGCTTTTTTTACAATATGACCTGGTGAACCCTCAAGAGGTTTTCCATCAGCTGTGTAGAACGAACATAAAATATCAACGGTTGGCATTTCGGTAAATGGGTTTACAAAAGCAGTTTTATATCTTGGAACAACGTATAGGTCACTGGAAATAGCATCTATGAATGTAAATAAACTTGAACCGTCAACTCTTTCACCAACTGTGAGGATCTCTTCCAAATGTTCAAGCCCATTGATAATGAAATTCAAAGTTTTCAGTCTCCCGTCACCACCAACATACCTAAAGTTCAGCATTTTAATTTCATGATCAATGATGAATTTTATAATATCCGATTTTGTAAAACAATCCGGTAATTTATTAAGGTATTTTGCAATTTTATTTGGACAAATCGATAAATCGTTCATTAAAACTCCTGTTAAAAGATAAATCTTAAACTAATACTAAAAAATAAATCTGAAACTTATACCACCAAGAAGATCAAAATCCATTTCACTACCAATATTCAATCCCGGTGCGAGTTCTCCAGAAAGTGAAAAAGGTATTGTCCTGAATTTATAATATATTCCAAATGGGAATTTGAATCCTATTACAGTTTCTTTACCAGCCTTTAATCTTCCACCTGGTCCATAATAAAATGTCATAGGTTTACCATCTACTCTACTCCCCATTTTTTTATGGAATAGATATGCTCCATGAAGATCAAAATCTTCATTTTTCATGCTCCAACCAAGCTGAAAGTCCATAGCCAAATTCTTTCCATGCCATTGTCTAAAACTAACACCAGTAGGTTCTCCCAAAATTATTCCAAGTTCAATAGCATAAGTAACCGAAATTGATAAAGTTAAAAATACCAATACAATCATCTTTTTCATAACATCCTCCATATACCTTATATATAAGCATTAAATAGTATCTACTTCATATCATTGTTTTTATACGTAATAATGTCACTAGAAATGTTTTTAATGTCAAGCATTACTTTTTCTAAATCAAAATTCGTAAATTTGCGATGTTTCAGAATGATTTTACCGTTAATGATCACTGTATCCACATCACTTCCGTTAGCAGAATAAGTTAAATGTGAGTATGGGTTATACATAGGCGTTAAATGAGGTTTATTAATATCTATTATTATTAAATCTGCTTTTTTCCCGACCTCCAACGATCCGACAATATTATCTATGCCTAGAACCTTAGCACCATTTATTGTCCCCATTCTTAATACTTCTTTTGCGTTCATGAGTGTAGAATCATTATTCACGGCTTTATGTATCTTTACAGTAAGGCTCATTTCTTCGAACATATCCATATTATTATTACTTGCAGGTCCATCAGTACCAAGCGAAACAGTCAATCCTTTTTTTATCATCTTTGGTACTTCTGCAATACCACTCGCTAGTTTCAAATTGCTTTCAGGTGAATTGACAATTCCAACATTCCTCATCTTCAGGATATCCATATCATTGTTAGTCAAATGAACGCAATGAACAGCAATAGTTTTGTCATTAAGGAAATTAATGCTGTCAAGATATTCAACAGGTGTCATTCCAGTTCTTTTTTTAATCATTTCAACTTCATCAATAGTTTCAGATATATGAATATGTACAGGAAGCCCTTTTTCGTCGGATAGTTTTTTAATTCTTTTCAAGAGTTCCTTACTGCAAGAATAAGGTGAATGTGGTACGATAGATGGAATTATTAGATCATCACTTTCATATTCGTTAATAAACTCTAGAAAATATTCTTCAGAGGTTTTTTTCACAGATGCAGGAAAGTCGATAACAGCTTCACCAAGAACGGCTCTCATTCCTATGTCCTTACAATTTTCCGCAGTAGCACCTGTAAAAAAATACATGTCATTAAAAGTTGTTGTTCCTGATAGGATCATCTCAGCGATTGCAAGTTTTGATGCAATTTTAATATTTTTCTCCGTAACAAATTTATCTTCAAGCGGCCAAATATAATTATTCAACCAATTCATCAGAGCAAGATCGTCTGCAACACCGCGGAACATGGTCATTCCGGAATGTGTATGTGAGTTAATAAGTCCTGGCATAATAATATTATTTTTTGCATCAATTACTGTTTTGGAAGCCTTATCTGGTTTCTCTATTCCCAAAAATACAATTTTATCTTTCTCAATGCCGATGTAACAGTTCTCAAATGACTCCATTGCATCATTCATAGTTAAAAGATTAGCGTTTTTTATTAAAATATCAAAATTGGGCATAAGAAATCCTATATAATTTTTCAGTGCAGCTTACATTATAATAATTAAAACCCATAAATGCAAAAGCATCTAATTTTATTTTGTGACATTTATCACTGCGAAAATTAAAATAATAAATTATATTAAAGAAAATAAATGGAGAAAATCATGCAATCCAAAAAATTAAAAATTCAATTTCGATAAAAACTTACTAGTGTGGAAATTGATCGATTTGTTTAGCATAACATTAAGAAATAAAAAATTTTATACTTGACAAAATTGCAAAAAATTTACTATTTTTACGTTCTGGTGAGAAAAACGAAAATTAAGTGTTACTAAAAAATGTAACTAAAACCTAAATAGGAGGGGAAATGAAAAAACTCATAGTAATGTTGTTAGTGCTTACAGCGATGCTATCTGCAACTATTGTAGATTCAAGCAGAGCTCGAACAGTTGCTGAGAATTACTACCAAAACTATGCGCCAACATCTGCCAAAGGCAATGTTGTGCAAAAAGTTTTAACAAAAGAGTATCTTGGACAGCCTACATGGTACGCTGTACAATTTACAAAAGGTTTCGTACTGGTATCTGCTGAAGATAATGTAAGACCAATTCTTGGTTATTCATTCACAAGCACGATAGACGAAGACCTTTATAACATGAATAATCCGTTCGTAAGAAAATTTTCGAACTACGACAAGCAGATCGTTCATGATATTAGAGAGCAAGGAATTGAAAGATCTGCTATGAAAGCAGAATGGAAAAATATTGAAAACAAGGTATTTCCTCAAAGTTCAGCGAAAGCTACTAAAGGACCTATCGTAGAAACTACTTGGGGACAGGGCTATCCTTTTGATGAGCTTGTTCCAGCAGGTGCTCCTGTGGGTTGTGTTGCTACTGCGATGCACCAGATCATGAGATTCCATCAAGGACCTGATTCTGGAATCGGAGCTAACGCATACACTGATTTGTCAGGAGATATTACGGGATCACACTCTGTTGATTTCTCAATCCAAACTTACGATTGGAGTTTAATGCAAACTCTTAACGGAAGTGTTAGTAGCCAAGCAGAAGTAGATGAATGTTCAAAAATGGCTTATCACTTAGGTGTTTCAGTCGACATGGACTATAATTCAGGTGGTTCAGGTTCATATATGACTGATGCACTAACTGCTTTCCAAAATAATTGGAAATTTACAAATGCTAAACGTCAATATATGGGTACCGTTACTGATTCTTCACTTTACAGTGCAACTATCGTAGGTCAAATTGATTTAAACCAACCAATGGAATTTGCTGGCTCTTCAGTTGATGGTGGTCACGCATATGTTGTTGATGGTTATAATGTTGATGCTATTGCAGGTATCTACCAATATCACTTTAATTGGGGATGGAGCGGATTATATGACGGTTGGTTTAGATTAGACGACCTAACTCCAGGTACTAGCTACTTTGGTGAAGCTCAAGAATTTTTATATGATCTTGACGTTGATGGTTTAATTGATCAAATGCCAGAACCTAATAATCTTTCTGGAGTTGTTGATACAGAAGGTAATATTAGTCTATCATGGGATGCTCCTACAACAGTTGTTCCAATGGGAACACTTATTGACTACCTTATCTTTAGAGATGGTGTTCAAATTGGTAATGTTGGTGGAATTACAAGAACTTATACTGATAATGTACGTCCTGAAGGTGCTTACTCTTATGTAGTAAGAGCTGAGTATACTTTTCCAGATTCTTACGTTGGAAACTCTGTACCTTCAAATGCTTGGATAGGATCGGTTGTTGCTGACCCTAATTACCCAGTACCTTTGGGTATGGCAGCTACAAGCGTTCTTTACAATAGATCGAAAATTGACTTAGCATGGGCTAAACCTTTCATAGGTACAATATATGTTAATGATGATTTTGAAAGCAATGCACACTTTGATCTACCTGCAGGTTGGTGGCAAATGGGTTCTAACGATGCTATTCCTCCAAGTTCATGGTCAACTCTAGATCCAGCTATTGGTCTTCCTGGATTTGTTGCTATTGACAAGGCTGCTTACCCAGAGTTTGTTTTCCAGGGTAACCTTTCAGCTGGTGCAAATGGTGACGGTGAAGAGTTTACATACACATATCTATTAACTGACGCTAGCTTCACACTACCTGGTGGAGAAGGTGTAGTTGATTATTGGACAAAATACTATGCCGGTACTGAGCAGGGAGTATTTCTTTACTCAGGTACAGTAGGTGGAAGTCCTAACGGTAATATTGTAATGTTAAAAGAGTATACTACAGGTGATGAAACTTGGGCTCATGATGAAATCGACCTAGCACCTTACAGTGGTACATACAGATTTGGTTTTTATAAGCTAACAATTGGTGGTGGATCACTTTTATGTTTTGATAACGTGGTACTTGGTGCTGATACTTATCCATTAGGTGATCAGCCAACAGGATATGAGATTTATTCTAATGGAGCACTAGATGCTACAGTAGGAATAACAGGATTGTCTGAAACTTACGAAGATAATGATTTTGATGATGGTTTGAATAATTACTATGTTAGAGCTATATATGCAGGAAGCAACTATTCAATCGCATCTAATCCTTCATCAGCATGGATGGACGCAAATCCAGTGCCTAGTTACCTTGAAGGTACTTATGATGATGGAGTTAATGAGAGTGATCTTAGTTGGTACTCTCCTGGTCACTATCCTCTTCACTGGTTCGGTTACGAGTGGGAAAATGATTCATGGAATTATAGAAGTTATTCTACTTTTGGAACAGGTGATGTTTCAGTAAATAGAACTTATTACACAGCTGCAGAGTTCGGTATGGCTTATCCAGTTTATATAGAGCAATTAGCATCAGCTTGGTACGAAGACGTAGGAGTTGAAGACTGGGTGTCAAACAGTTTTACAATAGCTATAGGTACAGGAACAGAAGGATCTGAAGTATATCTTAATACTTCTGGTAACTTAACTGCAATTGAAGATGGTACATGGGTAGATTATGTTCTTCCTTCTACTCTTACAATTAACGAAGATTGGTTCGTAGAAGTTACAATGGGTGATCCAGCATCAGGAACTCCAAATACTATGACAAATGTTCATGAAGAGGGAGTTGATCCTGATCAGTGGAATTCAGTAACTTACTGGTCTGGTGATGCTACAAACGATCCTGGATGGTATGCAGTATTTTATGATACACCTTACGAATTTGAAGATTTTGCATTCCTTTGCTACGGTTATAACGATGCACCAACTATAACTAAGACTGGTGTTGCTATACCAAGAAAACCAGTTGCATTTACTAGCATTAAGAGTGATAAAGATATTACACTTAATGATGTAAAAGCACTAGGTGAATTCCAACCTAAAACTCATGATCAAGCTAGAGTTCTTAGAACAGACGATAGTAAAGGTCTTCAGACTTATCAGGTGTGGAGAAATGATGCAAGATACGCAACTACTGCAGCAACAACTTATACAGATACAAACCCAGTAGTTGGCGATAATACTTATTACATTACAGCGATTTATGATAATCCTGTAGGTGAATCTACAGCAACAAATGAAGTTGTATTAGGTCCTCCACCTGTAATGGATGTTGTTAGCTCACTTGCTGAAACAGTTGCAGAAGCAAGTACTAAAGATGCTTCATTTGATATAAATAATGTAGGTCTTGGTAACTTAGATTATACTGTTGCTTATGATTATGTAGGATTTGCAACACCAGGTGAGACACCACATTCTAATGACTTCAGTACATTCCCTGGAACTGGTTATACTAATACGGGGCAAGAACTATTTGACGATGGTGGTGGAACTGCAAGTGCTATCGGTACAAGAGACCTTGAATCTTATATACTGACATCTCCTCAATTTGATACAACAGGTTTAGCAGCGGTAAACTTATCATTTGATCAGACATTATTCATCGGTGGTACTATTTCAGATGCAAATGTTGAGTACTATGATGGATCTGGATGGGTTTCAGTTTGGTCTTCAACTGTTTCTTCTACCAGTACAGTTAGTGTACCTTTACCTAGTACTTCTGCAGTTACGCAGCTAAGATTTAGTGCAAACCTTATCAGAGTAAATCCTGATTACACAGAAACATGGGAGATTGATAATATACTTGTTACTAGTTCTAATGTACCTTATTCATGGTTGTCTATAGCTAATCCAACAGGTACTGTTACTGGTAGTAGTACTAACGCTATCAATTACACTTGTAATACTGCTGGTCTTACTTTAGACTCAGTTTACGTTGCGAACGTTACAATTACATCAAATGATACAACAGCTTTATCTACTGTAATACCATTCACATTAACTGTTGGTAATACTGGTGGACCAATTATTCCTGCGGTACCTGCAAATGTAGTAACAAGCATTGTAGGAACAGATCTAGTAATAGACTGGGATGATTCAGCTGATGCAACAGGATATGATGTTTATTCATCAGATGATCCTTATGGAACATTCACTTTAGTTACTGGTGTTAC
>JAQICF010000051.1 GCA_027858795.1 Candidatus Delongbacteria bacterium
TTGAAGATCACGCTACCTTCCTGCTTTTCAGCAACACCGAGATTTAAAAGAATAGAAGGAACATCAATTACAGGGGATATCTTTGCCAGTCTAAGAAAATGCTCAAGCTTCGTTTTATCAAAATCTTTTTTGTAATCAAATTTTAGATTCATTAACTCGTCGAACTTGATCCTTCCCTCAGATTTGAAAAATTCAATTATCTTATATCGGGACATCTTCTGAGCGTTAGGACCGATTCTAGTGTAAAACCCTGATGAACAGCTATAAGGCTTATCATCTCCGGGAATCACTTTAACAATGAGGATATTCTCAAATTCTTCCATGAATATTTTAACAGGAGGTTCGCAGTTATTAGCAATATCCTGAATTTGAGATTTAAGCTTGTTCGTAACATCAATACCAATAACTTTTCCATCGTCTGCAATTCCGATGAATATTCTTCCTCCAGCACCGTTTGCGAAAGAAACCATTTCTTTATCTATATTTGCAACTCTTTCCTTGAACTCAATAAGGTAGCCTTCACCTTCCTGTAGTATAAATTTCAATTCTTTTTTATTCACTGTTTATCCTCTTAATTTGCCTCAAAACTTTCAATTTCCCGCATCGTCTTAACTTCATTTAATTACTTTATCGATTCTTTCTTTCAAGCTTTGATTATTTATTAAAATATTAAAATCACTTTCAAGAAGTTTTATAAAATCTGCTTTCATTATTATAGTCTTTTCGCTATGCCCAATCAATAAATTTCGCATTTCAAAATCATCAGTAAGATTAGATAAAAATATGATAAAAATAAATTTACTAATAAAAAAGATCACTAAACTATGCCCATTAACTTGAATAATCTTAGGCGGAAAAATAGTCTGCTTTACTATACCTGAAGACTCTTCATTAGCAATCAATATTAAAGTACCGAAATCTAAAAAAGTACCTGAATTATTATTTAATATCATTTCTCTAAGATGTTCATTTTGTAGCGGAGTTAAAGTAACTTCTTTAAAAAAATATAATGTACTCACTGATGCTCTATAAAGTACGGATAAAATGAATAATTTTATTTTGTTGCTATCCGTATTTAATAATTCAATATGATCCACATAGTTTTCTAGTTGGCAATTTTTAAAAAATAGATTTTCTGCATATTTCTCGTATGAATCGTTTAGCAATTTCTCGCAATCATCACAAAGCATATATTCTCTAACACCTTTCTGCTTAAAGCGAATATCAGATTCTTTGCCATCGGTTGTTATTTGATAAAACTTATGATTTGAATATATATTAATATGTTTATAAAATGATTCAGGTATGATATGAGAATTTCTAATAATTCTCTCCTGCTTACAAAGCACACATATTTTTTTCTGGTTACACATTTATATCCTCAATTCCCATTTCTCTTTTTTTTTTAACAGTAATTTTGTTATCTATTTTTTGTACAAGTTTTTCCAGCAAATCATAATCATCATCACTCATCTTTTTTCCAGCAATCACTTCTATTATCTCTATAGAAAAATAATTGCCCCCATCTCTAAATTTTATGGCTCTAATTTCCTGTTCTTTTACCCACTTCTCCTGTTTCGTAGTTAAAATATTTATTGCTGTATCATAATCAATTTGGTCATTCTCTGTTAAAGTTACAAGACTATCATTATAATTAATTTCTCTTAAAACACAATTTTCTGAGAGTCTAATAGCAATTGCAATTCCTTTATGTTTATTGGCATAATTTTCCCATAGATATTCATTTTCTGAATTTTCTGCAAGACAACATATACCATAACCTTTTTTTTCCTCAATTAATTTTTCCCTCAATTTAGGATTTAATTTTCCATCATGATAATATTTCCCTTCAGCATTATCAATATCATGAAAAGCAGAAAAAAGAGCTGCATACATTCTATTATTTAAAATAATATCTGTAAAGTGTTTAAAATTTTCTAAGCTTCGATATTTATAATATATTTGTTTATTCTGACTATTTTTATTTTCCATTACTTTAACCCCATCACATTACCGTTTTCATCGGTTTTTATAAGTAGAGCCGCACCAACATCTGTCATAGTTGAACCACCTATAATAAACCCCTTGTCAAAAGTAACATCAATGGATTTTCCATAATCATTTTCTGTTGTGAAGTAAGTTTTTTCCCAAATTTCATTACCGTTTTGATCTACCTTGATAAGCCAAGCATCATAACCACCGTAACCCATTGAATTAGTTTCACCTACCATAATAAATTCTTCATCACTTATCCAAGAAATAGAGTTAATAATATCTTCTCCAGCTCCTCCATAAGATTTACTGAATACTTGATCACCTACCGAATTTAATTTTAATAACAAGCCATCTGAAGTACCTGATATATTTGAATAACCGACTATAAAATAACCACCATCATTAGTTTGTATGACATCATTACCAACATCAATATATAAACCACTTCCGCCATATTGTTTTTTCCATGCTTGATTTCCATCAGAATCAGTTTTGATGATAAACACATCTTTTTGAGGGTTACCATCCCATCCATCCCAAGTATAACCTACAATGATGTAACCACCATCTGAAGTTTGTTTTATACTATATCCCGCTTCCACATTTGAATCGCGACTTACATCACTTGTAAATGAGTTATCCCATATCATATCTCCATTAGAGTCTGTCTTTATCAACCACATATCAGTCCAATAGTAACCACCATCTTCAATCGATATCTGTCCAGCTATAGCATAACCACCATCAGACGATTGAATAACCGAGAAACCTTGTTCATGCTCTTTGTAAACATTGCTTGCAAATATTTTTTCCCATTCTTTAGTACCATCTGAATTAGTTTTAATTAAGCATAATCTGGATGTATTAAATGTAGTTGCATACATACCTGTTAAAATAAATCCACCATCAATTGTTTCTTGAACATCATAACCCCTATCATTTAAGATTGCAATACCTCCGAAAGTTTTTTCCCAAATAATAGTACCGTAAAGATCTGTCTTAAACAACCATATATCGCTATTCGTCCCATTACTTTTCCATCCAACTCCTATGTACCCTAATTCTGAGGTTTCTTTTATGCTCATAATGTTTTTCGCCAATGAATCGATAAAAACATTGATATAAGTAATTTGGTCAATATGAACTTCTAAATCTTTATATGACTGGCTCTCATAAATATTATAATATCCTTTTACTCTATAATAATACTTTCCTGTATCAGCAACAGTCTCATTCCAAGTAACAATATTTTCAACAACTTGAGCATAATCTACAACCCAAGAACCATCTCCAACTTTTTTATCTAACTTAAATCCATCTTCTCCATTAGAATTGTCAGTCCAATTAAGAGTAATATTCATACCTGAAACATCCGCAGTCAAATTTGAAGGAGCAGGGAAAGTATTATCGATTACTACCGATTCTAAATAATCCGAGCTAAATTGATCTTTATAAGCCATAATCCTATATATTATATTTTCATTCACTTCAGCACTTTCGTCAATCCATGAAGTGATATTCACTATAGTTGAGTCATAATTTACAACCCAGTCATTCAATCCAATTTTCTTATCAATTTTAAAACCATCTTCATTATCACTATTATCATTCCAAGTTAACCTAATAGAATCCAAAGAAATTTTTTCATAATTAATATTTGATGGTTCGCTAATAATTACCTGCAACCACACTTCCTCCACCTCACTCTCCGCACTTTCATCTGTACCCCAATATCCTTTAACCCTATAATAATACTTACCCGTATCAAGCACAGTTTCGTTCCAAGTAATAATATCAGCACCAACAGTCGCAAAATTTTCTACCCATACTCCTTCTCCAATCATACGATCTATTTTAAATCCATCCTCACCTGTACTGTTGTCTATCCAGTTAAGTGTTATGCTCATTCCATTTACATCTGCTGAAAGGTTTGTCGGAGCCGGGATCGAATTATCAATTGCACTTGTTTCAAGGTTTGTTGAAATAAAAGAGTCTTTATGTGCTCTTATTCTGTATTGCAAAGTTTCGTTGGTCGTTGCATTTACATCTGTCCAAGTTGTAGCATTCGTGACAGTCGAGTCATAAGATTCCCAGCTTTGTACTCCGATTATTCTTCCAATTATAAAACCTGTTTCACCTGTCGAATTATCAGTCCAGTTAAGTTTAATTGATGACAAGTCAATTTTTTCAGTTGATATATTTGTCGGAGCAGGGAAAGTGTTGTCTATGATTGCACTAAGATTAAATGGTGAAGTATTAGCCCCATTGTAGGCATATACTTTATATTGAATTGTAGTATTGGGGTCAGCATTTAAATCAAGCCATGAAGAAATATTGGATGATACTGTTCCGAATCCAATAACCCATGCAAATGCTCCAACTTTCTTATCTATTCTAAAACCTTCTTCACCGTCTGAATTGTCAGTCCATGTGAGATTTATAGAATTTACGCTAACTTTTGAATAATTAACATCAGTTGGTGCTGGAAAAGATATTGTTTGGGTATTCTCACTGTAAGTTGATTCGTCAGTACCTTTGTATGCTTTAATTCTGTAACAGATGGTTGTGTACCCTTTTTTGTCTAATGAACTATCAGTAAAAGTAATTATATCCGCTTCGACTGATGCTATTTGAGAATATGTTCCATCATCAATTTTTCTTTCTATCTTAAAACCATCTTCACCATTTGAATTATCTGACCAGTCAAGCTTAAATGAACTAACTGAAAGCTGGGTTACCAAATCGAGAACAGGTGACGGAATAGCATTGTTAATAAGTTCTGAGTAACCATAACTCGATTCATCAGTTGCAGTAAAACCATAAACTCTGTACTGAACTTCTGAATTTAATGGTACGTTGCTATCCGACCAAGTTTCTATATCTGTTCCAACTGTTCCTATTTCAATTTCCCATGAATTACCTTCGACTTGTCTGTCGATCTTATAACCACTTTCACCGACACTGTTATCAGTCCAATAGATATCTATTGTGTTTAAATTAATTTTTACGAATTGAACATCAGTAGGTGGAGGGAAAGTAAGGTCTGAAGCAAAGGCATTTGCATAAACAGAATTTTCTGCCCCTTTATATGCATAAATTCTATACTGAAGACTGTCGGATATAACAGCAGTAGAGTCATTCCAAGTAATAGCATCAGGAGAAAGAGAAGCATAATCATTTGTCCAAGTACCTGTTTCATCTTTTCGATCAATCTTGAAACCATCTTCACCAGTTGAATTATCTGTCCAGTCAATTCTTACGATATTGACTGCCAACTGTGAAAGAACAGGATTTGAAGGCGGTGGTAGAACATTGGAAATATTACTCGTTGAAGCAGTTGTTGACTGATCTGCTCCTTTATAAGCATATATTCTGTACTGCATAGTTTTGTTTACAGGCACAAAACCGTCTGCATATGTTCGTGTATTAGAGGGTAGTGTTACATAATTATTAGTCCACACACCATTTACTGACCTGTCGATCCTGAAACCGTCTTCACCTACTGAATTATCCTGCCAGTCAACTTTTATGGAAGTGATTGTTAGTTTCGAATAAGTAAGAGAAGTCGGTGCAGGAAAAGTATTCACTATTAAAGGACTGTTAGATGTAGTTGTTGAGTTTATGCCTTTGTAAGCGGAAATACTGTATAAAATATTTTCATTTATCTCGGCAGATGTGTCAGTCCAAGTAGTAATATCAGTACCGACAGTAGCATAACCGGTTACCCAATTGTTTGCACCAACTTTTTTATCGATCCTGAAACCATCCTCGGAAATACTGTTATCTGTCCAGTTAATCCTTATTGAATTTACACTGAGTTTTTCATATCCAACTGCACTCGGTGCAGGGAATTCTATGTTAGATGTTATCTCTGTAAAATTTGATGTATAATTGTCAAAATAAGTCATAATCCTATACGAAACATCTGAAAGACTTTTACTTTTTCCAACTGTCGGATCAATAAAAGTTGTTGTGTTAGCATTGAGACTATCAATAGCTGTGAAAGCTGAACCGTCAATGCTTCTTTGAATTATAAAACCTTCTTCGCCAAGGCAATTATCAGTCCAGTTAAGCTCAAAAGTGCTGACATCATTCTGCTTTATAGTTAGATCTGTTGGCATAGGTATTAAATTCTCAACTTTATCTGTTAGAAGAGGTAATGATTCAGAAGTGTTTCTATAGGCATAGATCCTGTACTGTATCGTATCATTTAATAATGCATTTGAATCTGTCCATGCAGATGCATTTTGATCTAAGACTGAAAATTCTTCAGTCCAACTGCCGTTGACATATCTGTCAATCTTAAACCCATCCTCTCCGTTGGATCTATCTGACCAGCTAAGGTGAATTGTCTTTATATCTGATCTGCTAAGATCTATATCTGAAGGCGCAGGGAAAGGGTTGAAAATTGAACCTGCAACCGGTAATGAAATATTCTCGTCAAAAGTAACCAGAATTCTATACTGATTAGCCTGATCTATACCTGCAAAAGAATCAACAAAAGTATATATTTCAGGTTCGAAAAGTTTATACTCTATCTCCCAATCACTAGCACCCAGTTTCCTGTCCACTCTAAACTTGTACCCTTCTTCTTCATTGAGATAATCAGAATCCCAAATAACCTTAATTCTGTCTATCTTTTCGATCTCAAGTTCAACATTGTTCAGTGGTTTTATATTCCCATAGTCAGGATGATATGGATTTGTAACCTCATAATCCGAACATGCCCAAACCAGTATCAGTGCTATAATTGTTGTAATAATTGCTATAAATTTCTTCATAAATAATTCCTTTAATATTTAGATTCCTGCCACCATGCCCAAAAGAAATACCCCAAAGGCACAAGCGATACAGAATAAGTAACATTGCGGTAATCTTTAAAATTATTCGATTTATCATACAGATCTATCGCTTCTCTTGTAGTTGTCGCAACCTGAAAATCATCATAGTAAGAATCTGCCTGATAGTTAAAATATGTACCGAGTCCCGCAGAACCTACAAAAGCACCGAGAGCAATCCATTTCTGATTTCTCCAGAACCTTTTCTCCTTTGTATTCAGAAACATAGAACTTTCAATCTCCTTGGTCTTGTATTGTATTTCTGCCATCTTCCTTTCGTGCTCAAGTTTCTCTGCCTGAGCTTTCCTCTCTGCTTCAAGTCTCTGTTCTTGTTTTAATCTTTCAGCTTCAACTTTCTCTAATCTAAACTTTTCTTTTTCTTCATAAATAGCCAATATCTTTTCTTCATCTATCTCAGCACTTATTTTATAAAATATTCTTGAAGTTGCTTTATCAATATTTTCCTCAACAACTTTTATGTCAGTGATTAAACCCTGTGCATTCGTTACGATTTCACTTCTTTCCGTTACATAGTTACGAACAACAGATTCACTGCTTATGAATGTTGCAAATTTCTCAATCGCATCTTGCTTTGCAAGGCTCATACATTTAGCTTTAGCATCAAGTAAAGTCTCCGCATCACCATAAACATATTCAGCAGAACCGAATATCGTTTTCGAATAAGCATATGAGAAGAAAATCAAGATGACTATAAGTAATAGATGTTTCATATTTTAACTCCCTTAATATTCGTGTACAATTCTTTAATCCTATTGCAGAAAGATAATCCCAAATCTAAGCTTTTCAAAAATAATAATTCTTAATCATTACATTCCTATCATTAATCTTTTAGCTCAATAACCCATTCTTATCGATAATCACTATTGCCCACAACGGTCATGGCAAAAAGCGTTAAGCCAAGACAAATAGGGTATTCAAGTCATTTTGCCAATGTTATGGGTATCTTGCCGTTAATCTTATTCGTATTCATAAACTTTAATACTGTTTGTT
>JAQICF010000052.1 GCA_027858795.1 Candidatus Delongbacteria bacterium
TTTACAAGTTTTCTACCTGAATCATCCGCTACAACTACTGTATCTCCGACAATATTCATTGCAATACCATCTCTGATCTCACCAGGACCGGTTCCTTGCCTGCAGAAACTCTTTACAAATTCACCAGTCTTTGAAAATTTCTTAATTGTTCTTGATTGACCATCCAGAATATAAATGTTGCCTTCAGGATCAGCATCAAGTGCGACAGGCATTGAAATTGTCCTTTCTTCAGGTTGATCTTCTTCAAATCCTATGATAGTGAAAAGTTCTTTCAATTCAACTTTAAGATTCTCATCCGAAGGTATATTCTTGTTTGAATAGACCTTAAGACCATTGATCTCTTTGATCGTGTAATTAAGTTCAACTTCTTCAGTTTTCTTTGCACAGCTAGTAAACAAAACAAGACTGATCATCGCTGTTAGTAATAATATTTTTTTCATGTTTAACTCCAATGTTTTTTATATATAGACTGAATATTTAGGAATAGTTGTCATTTCACGATTTGGATCACTCGATTAATTTAAGAAAGTAATAACAGATTATCTATAATTTATTTTGTTATGAAATATTACCAATTAATGGGATTGTTGCTGATGTATTGCTTTATTCGATAAAGATCATATTTATTTCGAATTATCCGCTCATAATATGAACGCTGCCATAAAAACCCGTAAAATCTTTGTGCATTATTTTGTTTGACCAATTTTATGTATTTATTTGTTGTCATTGTTTTAAAACGACACATTAAATCCCATAATGATATCGTATTATCCGTTTCCGTAGGGACAGGCTCCCATGTCTGTCCACTTCGATGTTCAACATCGTTTGGTTTGTTATACGATTTCGTTTTCGGGGTTTTAAATATTCGCGGGAATTTTATTATATCATTATACGTTTCCGGTCGGATGTTTGTTGATGTCCCTTCGCACGAATCCGGTCGGACATGGGAGCCCGACCCTACGGATGATTGTTTTATTTCAATAATACCATGTAAATGATTGGGCATAATCACAAAATCATGTATTTCAAAACCGTTATAAAATTGTGGAATTTCTTTCCATATGTTCTCGATCATTTCTCCGGCAACATTTTGTATCATTACATCATCGTTTACCTGACCGAATAAACAAAATTTATTATATGTATTAATTGTGACATAATAATATCCTGATAATGTATAATCGTATTCTTTTAATCTGATCGATCTTCTATTGTCCATGAATCCATCCGTTTATAATTCACAGGCAATATAAACATCCCACTAGGTCAAATAATGACCTTTTGATATTTATTTCTTTGCATATTTCCATCTCTTCCCACAATCATAACAACGGAAAGATTTACTAAATACTGGGATAAATAATCCTATAAGTAGAAAGAATAAATACACAACATGAGAAGAATGCCTAACTACTGAAACATTTTCTGATCCACAAAAATGACATTTATTTAGATCTTTATTGTCATCCAGAATTACTTTTTCAATTGTATCCTTTGCTGCTTCTTTCTTGATGAATCCTGCTTCCTTAAGAATACTATATGCTCTTTCGAAATCAACATCAGGCACTTGAAGCTTAACTCCACCAACTGCATTTGAATAAAAATTATGAGCTTGAACAGTCATTTCATCTTTAAGAAAAGTTGGAATATCATGAGAATCTAAAAGTGCTTTTACAGGATGAGCTTCATGAGGATATGTAAAGGTTAATATTGTTTTCCAGTTCGTCATAATTATTTCTCATTAATGTAATTAAGAAGAAGTAAATACTAATTTTAAAATAATAGTAATAAAATAGTATTTGGATAATGTTACAACCGTTTTGCTTTTCTGAAAAGAGTAAAACCTTCTTTAGAACTTTCCAATTCATCAATGTAGTTATTGTATGAATATTCTAGATTCGTACATGGTAGTTTATAAAAAAAAACATTTAATTATATACATGTAAATTATGAAACTTATTTACCCAATTTGTGAAGTTGAAACTCGAATAATTCTTTAACTATTTGTTTTGCATCTTGCTTATAATTACTAAGGTTATATGTTTTCTTATCCAAACCAAC
The DNA here is from genome assembly GCA_027858795.1 of Candidatus Delongbacteria bacterium. The sequence continues at coordinate 2,062 of JAQICF010000052.1, forward strand.
ATCTTTAAAATAGTTGTTAGAATCATCAACAATCAAAACTTTATCTTCCATTGGAACTATTATAAATTTCCTAGGATTTATTAAATTTACATTCTCTACATCTTCAGGAGTTATTGTAAATGTGGGATCATTACCAAATGGATCAACTCCTTTGCATTCAATTTTCCAAATTATTTTTTTTGAAAATGCAATCACTCCTGAGTATCCTTTTTGATAAAGATTTTTAGATAGGATATCAGTTTTAAATTCAATGCTATCTCCTGAATTCTGATTGTATGCAATAATAATATTTGTAAATGAATCTAATAATTCTTGGTAGAAAGGAGAGTATTTTTTAGTTAATTCGACTTCTTTTTCTGATTTAGAAAGAGCTCTTTGTTGATATTTAACAATTCTCTCCTCTCGATTATTAACAAAATTCTTTGACCATTCAGAAAATTCATTCTCAATCTTACTTAAACTGTTTTTTTTATCAATGCTTTCTTCATTTTCTTGTATTTTTTCAATTTTTTCGAAAACATCTTTAATTTCATTTGAAATATCTTTTTTTTCTTTTTTATTTTGCATACTTGTTCCAATTGTCATTACAACTGTACCTATAGCGATAATAAATATTCCTAAAAATACAATCCAATTCATTACTTTCTCCTTACATTATCCAATTAATAATTGTTAGTATAATAAATCATTATCTACATAAAAGTCAAGGCAAACAATTGCTTAAAGTGTTGAAAAGTCAAGGCAAACAATGGAGTGATGAGTCGAAAAGTCAAGGCAAACAAGATTACGTTAGCTATAAATATGTATTATTTTATCGCACCTCGGTGTTTCAAGATATATTTCGATCTATCCTGCGGGTTGATCCCTCTGTATGGAATAGTCTGTCCAAGTTCAAGAGGAACTTCCTGATATCCGTGGAAATGAGTGATATATTTTCCTTTGCCACCTGTGATAGAATTAAGAGTATTCAAATAATCCAATGAAGTTGCTACAGGTATCTTACCATCTATCACTATTTTGCCATCTGTATTCTCTGGTGAACCTATCTCAGCTCTCAAAGCAATTAAACTGCTGATGATCTTTCCTGATGCTTCTTCAGGTGCAGATATCTTGAATGAAAGTATCGGTTCAAGCAGTTTACAACCTGTGTTGATCAATCCGTCCATCATAGCAAGTTTTGTAGCCAGGATAAAATCTCCCGGTCTGGAATGAATGACATGATCCTCTTCACCAATGAGAGTGATCTTTAAATCAGTTGCCTGCCAGCCGTAAATTCCCTGCTGAAGAGCCTCATCTATTGTAGCTTTTATCTCATTCTGATACTTTGCAGCTATTTTATCAACTCCAACCTTAGATTCATAGATAACGCCCTGTCCCCGCTCAAGTGGTTCAATTTCAAATCTTACAACTGCCCAGCAAGGTTTCGGCATGGTATATTCATCGTAACCTTCACCTCTTTTGGCAGGAGTTTCTTTGTAAATAACGATAGGATCACCGAATGAAACATTAAGATCAAATCTCTGTTTGAAAACTGTTTCAAGTATCTCAATCTGGATCTTTCCCATGATTTTAATATGAAGTTCTCTCTCATCTTTGAGCCATACGAAGCTAAGTGTCGGATCTTCCTCAGATAGTTCTTTCACAGCAGTAACAAGAGTAGAAAAATCAGAGTCACTTTCAGGCTCGAGTTTAACCGTAAGTAATGGATCGCTGAGACCAGTATATTTGCATAGTTCAAGTTTCTTTAGCAATTCAGGGTCAGAACCAATGATATCACCTGCAATGACATCTTCAAGTCCGCAAAGTAAAGCTGTATCACCAGC
>JAQICF010000059.1 GCA_027858795.1 Candidatus Delongbacteria bacterium
GTAGGAAATTCTTTCATACTACCGTCAAATTTCCAGATCCTATCCATTGATGCGTAAGTTATGTCAAAGGCACCGTCTGTCAATTTTGAAATTGCAATTGAACGTTCGATCAGATCAAATAATTCCTTATCTACTTTAACAGGTTTGATCCCGGCATTTTTGTTTATCTTTGAAGTTTCTGAAGATACATCCCAGGATGAGATCAGTTTTTCTATCCTTGATATTTCTGCTATCGCAAGATCAATATATTTATTTCCCTTGTCGGCATCATCAGCTATAACGGTAATGTCAAATCTGCTACCCATAAGTTTGTCTGTTCTGTGGAAAGATTCGTTAATATCTAGCGTTTTAGGTATAAAAGAATTTAATATTTTAATATATTCAGCCGGGGAGATATCCTTATAACCCGTATTTCCAAGCACTTTTCCATTTTTATCCAAGATTACAACGAAAGGTACTGAATCCGAAGCATTGTACTTGTCAAATAGTTCCTGATTCTTTTTTTGTTGTTCCTTTGATAGCTTATTTGCCTTCTTTCTTGGAAAATCAGCCATCAGCATTATATAGTTTTCTTTCGAATATTTTTTAAATTCATCTGTATTCCAAATGTTCATTGATAGTTTTATACAAGGCGTACACCAGTCAGATCCCTGAAATACAAGGACAACAGGTTTATTCTCAGCTACAGCTTTTTTTATAGCTGTATCAAAATCTGTTAACCAATTCTGTGCGTTTAGAGAAAATACAGCTATAAATATCAATAGTAGTGTGTATTTTAATTTTTTGATAACAACCTCCTTAATATAACTTACTATATATATGTAAAATTTAAATTATTTTATTAATTAAACATATGACAAATGAGATATTTAGTTTTTTTTCTTTATGCAATTTTTACTTTACGGTGGAATAAACCTCAGATGAAATATGCTGCAATACCACTAAGAACACCTTTATTCATTCACATATTCCTGTTTACTAAAAAGAAAATCCCATATGCAGACCAGGCCATATATGATCATTCATAATATATACTACTCCTCGAAAAACAAATCCTTTCTCTGATCGGTATTCGAACCCAATGCCACCATAACCATAAGTTCCACCTTCTTCAGAATCTGAGTCATCCGAATCAGGATCATCGGAAACTGACAAATTAACAATTCCCCCTGTTAAGAAAGGCGACATTTCTTGTTTTGACATATATATATTACCTCCCACAGACATAAATCTTCCTGTACCTAAGGAACTTATACCTGCTTGAATACCAAAATGAGACTTAATAATAAACTGAGCTGAAATAGTGTATACATAACTCTTACCTAATAATTCAATACCCATATCTAATGGTAATTTTTCTCTAACATTAACCTTTAAGGAATCCGTTTGTGCATGAGCAAAAGTTGTTAGTAAAAACAAAGATATAGTTAAAATAGAAAATGAATTGCCAATTATTTTCAACATGATAATAAGCTCGTTTATTCAATTGATTTTATAATTAGTTTTAATCTATCTAAGTTTCATATTAATGTCAAGCAATTAATATCTTATTATCCTTATACATAACACTAATATCTAATATAATTCCATAATATTTTGATTATACGACTATATACTTTAACTCATCCCAGCATGTCTTAATAAAAAAAAGGAACATTACAATTCAATAACATTCCTTTTTTTATACTATGTTCAATAAATTACTAAGCTAATTCGATCTTAATGTTGTTTACTTTTCTATCTCGAATCTTATGTGTAATTTCACCTGTCACTATTCCATCAGCAAATTCATGAGATACCCCATCGTTATCAATTACTGTGACTTTAGAAGGAGTAGCACCATCTTTACCAAATGTATCTAACATCTTAGGGTTATGATAAGTAACCAGAATACTACCAAGGAACATAAAACTGAATGTATTCTCTGCAAACTCTACTTCCTGCCAATTATCATTGATCTTAAGACGCTTTTTTCGAACTTCTTTGGTGAAAAACCATCCTGCCAGAGCTGGTGAAAATTTCAACTGCAGATTACCTTCTAAATTTATACTGAAAGGTTTTTCTCCGATCATCATTAAAAATAATATATGTATGAATTCTGCTGTTGCACCACTGAGACGAGCTACGAAACCATTACCATGGATCGAAGTATCAGGATTACAGCTAGTAACTATGAAAGAAGAATTTTCTAATATGCTTCTTCCGTATACTTCCGGATCAAAGAAAGGTACAAAAACATTTTTAAAATCCTGATAGAATTGATCGTATAATCCAGATCTTAATAGCTCCAGCATATATTTATATTCCATATGAAGCCAAATGGATTCATTTTCAAACCATCCGGGAGAAAAAGTTCTTGCTCTTCCTATTTCCATTGGTTGATCTTCAAGAGACGCATTGACTTTATACATTTTAAGCTTTTTGTCATAGAGACCACTCTTCCTTATGCTAGTTGCAAGGCTAAGTAGATTTCCATTATTTTTATGACATCTCATATAATGAACAGGACCTTCTAAAAACAAAGGAAGATGTATTTGCTTAAACTTTTTTGCTTTAAAGCACTGCAGACCTTTAGAATTGCATTTGATTTCAGACTCGTTAGACATAATTAATTGATAATCTACAACTTCATTGATGAAATATGTAGATATTACTTTTTCTTCTGTATTCCAGGCTTTATCGATACCGGCATCTAATTTCTTCAGGCAAGCTTCAAAAAATACTTTGATCTCTGAAATTGTAATATTTTTTTCCTGACCACTGACACCGAATATTGTCTTCTCTCTATACGACTCTTTAGCTGTAGATGCTTTATCCCAGAATTCAAAAGGTGATAATTCCGAATTCAGTAATTCTTGAAGAGTGTTCATAAAGTCGATCAGTTCTTCATATACAGCCCAACTCTCATTATTCATGCTTAAAACTTCAAATGATCCCATCAAAAAAAGAATATGTCTTTTTATCTCGAGAGTTTCATTTAAACTCGATCCCAAAATACCAGGAAGACCATTTAAAGCATCATACCAGTTCGGCTTATCTGTTTCAAGTTCAACTCCGACACCCTCAGGATCCAATGAAGCCATTTTATTAACGATCAAACTTAAGAAAGTAGTCAGTAGATTAGTTGAATAAACTTCTCCTTTACCAAAATCTGTGTGTACCCTATTCTTATTGATTTTTCGCTCAGATATTAATTTATCTTTCTTTTCATCAAAAACTACTGAACCCAATTGCATGGCTTTACCTTCCCAAATGACATATTTATCCTCACGAGGATGAACACGGTGAGGGTTATCATAAAATGAAAATGACCTTTTCTCAAAAAGTAAATAACTGAGCTTTTCAGGATAAACAGCTAGGTAATTTTCAAGAAGATCAAGATTATATGTCCAATGATCAGACCAAAATCCTTCTCCATAATCAGTATCATGAAATTTCTCGCATATCTTTACTAGATCTGCAATAAAAGATTCCGTACTTCCATTGATGCTTATTTTATTTTCTTTAAAGAATGTAGTAATTTCACCGGGAGTAAAAGGAGACTGTAAAAATGTAAATAGACCTTCTGTATCATATTTATCAAAATACTTACCAAGTAATGGTTTTATACTTTCGTTATTACTTACTGAAAAACGGGTTTCTTTAATAACCAACGGGTTAAATCCGTCAAGCTGTATCAGATTATAGAATTGTTCTACATTGTTCTCTTTAACATCTGGATTAAATAACAAGTCATTCCTTCTATTCTGATTTACATCTCTGAAATTTCCGTTACCCTGCGAGTAGTTGGTAGGCATAAGCTGATAATCATTATAATCCCTTTCAAGATCTCCATGTTTTCTGGAAAAAAGATGAAGAGCGAATTTACTATCTGTTCCTTTAAGTGTATGCGGGAAACCACCTCTTAGTGTATTATCCAGAAAGTTTAATCTAGTATATCGATCAAAAACAGGTATCTGACTACAGATAAAATTATTCTGGGTTAAAGTCTGAATCAATTCTCTATTGGTATTTGATTTCAGATCAATATATTCATTCTTGGTAATTATCGGGATAAGACTATTCAACTCTTCAATTGATGAAGAATGACCAATTATCGAGGTATAGGTATAAGTACCACCTGAAGGTATTTCAGTTTTAAAATATCCCATTGCGGAAGGTAACCTGTTCTCCAATATTTGTCCTTCGTACAGTTCTTCTGCTGAACATGTTAAAAACCTTTCAGGATAACTGTAGTCACTCTGAGAGCCAAAGATCTTAACAGGATCAACAATTGGAGCTATCAGTTTTGTTTTTGAACCCGAGTTCTCAAAACCAACATAAAAATTACCTTTTTTTATTCTTACAACCTCAGGTCTATCAGATGGTTCTACTTTTCCCCTAAAAAATGGTACTCCTGTATCGTAGTTACTGACTTCTACAAAAGCCTCTACCAACCTTCTAATCATTTTTAAACTGCCATTATCAATACCATAAGGAATGATCAATGGTAATCCATCGAGCCCATCTATGTTCACTGATTCATTGTTTAAATTTTCTATAGACAGTTTCCTGACAAGTCCTGGAAATTTATCCTGAGCAATATTGAAGTATTCTACTTTGAACTTAAGACCAAGTGTGTGATTTTCTTCTTCAATGGTAAGACCATACGGTGCAATTATCATAGTCTGACTCTTATCATGTTCAATGCTTTCCAAATGGTTCTGAAACGGTTCATAAAACTTAGTAGATTCATTATCATTTAACTTAATAAATGTTCTAAATCCCTGAGAAGAAGCAAGTTGATACGCTCGATTTGCAGGCAAAAACTCCATTATCGGATGTTCTTTGTCCTGAATTCCCATACTACAAACACATTGTCCTCTGTTTACATAGAACAGCCACATAGGTATACCTTCTTTACCAGCTACACCTGGGAAAAAACTTGAGAACAACTTCGCTGAATTGTAGTTCTTTATAATAAATTTACCTGACGCGTCTAACTTGTATTGTATTTCATTAGAATGGTTCAACACTATCCCCTTCTTATTTTATTCTTAAATCTTTCAGAGCCGGTTACATGACCGGCTCTGTAAATCATATATTATTTGATCAGCATCATACTCTTTGTATCAACTATTTTATTATCTACTGAAAGTCGATAAAAATAGTTTCCTGATGCAACTGCCATTTTATTATCATTTGTTGCATTCCAACTAACATTATAGCTATTTACTGGCAAATTTCCTTCGATAAGAGTTTTTACATGCTGACCATTTGCATCAAACACTTTCAAACTAACATTCCCAGGTTTATTTATTGAAAATTTAATTGAAGTAGTTGGATTAAACGGATTAGGATAATTCTTTTCTAAAGTATAACCTAACTCATGCGCTTCATCATCAGAAATACCGACAGTATTATCATAGAAATATATGTTATCTAAATATACTGTATTTGGATCACCTGCAAGGATCATTTGAGCAAGATGTTCCTTGGTTGTTAGATTTATAAAATCGGTAAGTGGAATATTAAGACGAACCCAAGTTTCTGTATCCATAATTGTTTCATCCAGAATGATCTCATGTTCCACATCATCTCCACCTCCATATAGACCATCAGCACCAAAGTCAATGAGCTTAATTTTAAATACTGCAGGATTCGCAGTATCATCAGGTGTCCAGATGTCCATGTGAAGATCTGTCATAGAACTGGCATTTATTGGTTCTGAAGTGAATTCAATACCTGCAAAATTAAGGCTTGAATACTTCTTCGTAGCGTTGCTGTCGATATACACATCAGAAACACTTGCATCATCCCATCCAGCTGACCATGTATCTACAGTAACATTTGTATATGCATCACTGAATAATGAGATAACACCACTTTCAGATACTGTAGGAGTTGGTGCGGCAACCGTAGGTTCCGGAGTAGGTGCAGTATTAGCTTCTGGTAGCTGAATATTATCAAAATAAATTATATTATCCTGAGCTCTTGAAGCAAAATCAGGTATAATAGTAAGTGTACTGTAAGTGTTCCCTATTGAAGCTGAGAAGTCAAAGGTAATCTCTTCCCATTGATCAATTACTGTGTTTGGGACTTGTATTTCAACTGCTGGACTTGAACCTTCAAACTTTATTCCAATATTACTTATAACAGGTTTGTTAACCATAATTTTGACTGTTGAATTAGAAGCATTAAAAATAAACTCATCAACGCTTGTGTAACATAAAGCCCAGTCTTGACCTGATGCTCTCGCTGTAAATTTAGCAATTGTTGCTGAAGTATTTATCCCGCTACTCACTGGATTATCAATAAATTCAACAGCAGGATTGTCCCCGTTTTCACCAACGGTCCATCCCAAGTCCGCTCCTAAACCAGCAGGTTCAAAATCCGCCACTACATATTGTCCGAACATCGCAGCATTCATCAAAAATATTAGTGGTAAATAAAACATAACTTTCTTCATTTTTTCCTCCGTTTTGTTTTGTGTGTAATTATTCTATTGAACATATTTTAGTTCTTTATTATAGTTAGTGAATGAAATTTTAGGCTTTCTAGTTTCAAAATATACACCCCAGTGCTTTTCAATATCAGTTGAATCAGCTACTTCTCCACCACCTTTCCACGGCTCATCAAATGCCTCGAAAAGAAATAGAGTAATGTTATTTTCTTTTGTCCACTGATCAAGTATCTTCAAATACTCCTCCTGACCTTCAAGATCGATTTTCCCTTTTATTAGAGTACTCTGCTGACCATCTCCTATCTTTGTTGGATCGTAACTTGTTGCCCAACCTGTTTCACCTAGAACAATCTTTTTTCCTGAATGCAGATTTTTTATCTTATTAAGAACTTCATTCATCCAGGATTTTGATTCAGCGATTTTCTTACCATTCCATACAGGATGAGCATGATAGGTTATAAAATCTATTTCATCTGATACTTTAACACTTACTGAATCACTCCAGAACATATGGTCATCCGCAGTTGTTATCGGAGCTTCAATACTATTCCTGATCGCTCTTATATAATTTATCAAGTTTTTCTGATCCATCCTATGACCTGACCAAATTACCTGTGTCTCATTTCCTACATTTACTGCTGAGACAATGTCCTTATATTTATTTGACAGTTCTACACATCTTATAACATTCTTAATATTGGAATTCTTTCCTTCTGGGTTACCCGATTCTTTAGTAAGCCATACTCCAAGCATCACTTTAAGTTTTATATTATTTTTACGAATAGTATTCAATACTAATTCTGTATCATTATCTGCATTATAAACTCTTATTATTTTCCAGTATTTTTCGATTATCCTAAGATCTTCAAGAATCTCTTCCTCTGAAGGTCCTTTACCCCATGGAGCCTGACCTTTTCTGTAGAAACCATAGCTCACACCGTTTCCAATAACACCGTTATTAACTTCAGGTGTGAATTTTCTTAATTGGAAATTGTCATCTTTATTAAATTTCTTATTCTGCAAAAGCATTTGCTCCATACTTAAAATGTCAGGTTGCTTCATTTTTTGAATATCTGTATTGCAACCAGTCAAAAATAGCAGGGCAATTAATATGATATATCGTAGAAGGAGAGTTCTTATCATATCAATTACCCTTTTTTGCTAGTTTTACTCTTACTGTCTGAACCGAATTGGCTTTAATACTTATATCTGCACATTGATCACCGATCTGTAATTTGTAATTAATGAGTTTAGATCCTGTATTAAGCATCTGCACACTTAAAACTCTCTCACTGTTTAAAGTAGCGCAAGCATAGATGGTATCTTTATCAATTCCGTCGAGTTCCAGTGATGTTTGTACAGCTTGATCACCAGGTCGTATTGTCCTGCTGAATTGTGATAGAATATCATATATCGGTGTATAGTAAACGAATTGTTTGTCAGTATCTATCATGATCGGTGCTCCGCAGAAATTACCTACGTGATTCGGACCACCATTCTTATCTAGAACTATATTCCAGTCTATCCAACCTTGAAGCCAGTGATCAATACTTACAATAATATTCCTAGCATATCTGTGAACAGGTACATACGCAGGATGATCTTCTACTTTTACTCCTTGCCATGGAACAGTATAAGCCCAGTCTGTTGCATTCTTACCCCACCAGAACTCATCGTTGTTAAACCAGTTCTCATCTTTATAACCCTCAGGATCAGAAACTCCTTCTGGAGCATCTTTTCCAAGATCATCAATACAACCTTCAGTGTGTATTATTGAAAATTGTGGGAATTTCTCCTTTACAGAGTCAAAAACATCTTCGTAAACTTTATTTGTACTTTCATACCAATGTACAGCTATACCATAAATATACTGCGCTGTTTCCTTGTCATTAAAAAGTACATTTGTCCAGTGCTCAATTCCATCACGGTTCTGATCATAAATAAGAAGTTTTACGTCTGAATATCCACTTTCTTTCATTTTAGGACCCAGATGATCTTTGATAAATTCATTCTGTGATTCGGGAGTGAAGTTCATGCTTTCCCATTGTCCGTTATTTCCATAAGGCTCATTTACCGGTGTGATACCCCAGATATTTACACCTTCTTTTTGATATTCCTTTATATACCTTATTATATAATCCGCATAAACTGACTCATATTCAGGTTTCAACGATCCACCCGTTCCCTGCCAGCTGTTCTTAGGTGATCCCGGAATATACCACTCTTCGATATCCTTCATCCAGTAAGGTGCAGTCCATGCTGAAGAGATTATCCTTAATTCTCCATTCTGTTCTGATTTGATCTTTAAAGCTTCCTTTATCATAGGCATCAGATCATAAGATTCATCTTTGATCCCTGGATATTCCTTTTTACTAAATCCTTTACTATCACAGGAGATATCAAAAGAGCTAAGATCTGTATCACCTTTTTCATCATCATAGGAATATTTACCTTCAACAGTAAAGTCACAGGAACCGATATGTGTTCTGGTTAGAGTAAAATCTGCTCCAGCCTTCCCAAAGATATTCTTCATAACCTCTGATCTTTTCACTGTATCAAGATGTGCAAGAACAAATGCCGACGATTCTGTAAAAGAAGTACCAATTCCGTCAATAGTCTGCTTGATACTATCTGGGTTTACATTAAGGATAATTCCTGATTCGGCATGACCATTTATAAAAGTAACGTTATCTGTTATAGTCATTTTATCCCCTGCTTCAGAAGTAATCAATATCTCTGAAGTTTCGGTTAAATCATAAGAATTCTCATTACTACATCCAAAGAGGATAACAAACATTATCAAAGATAGAATATATTTAAACATTTTTTCTTTCATTATTCATTACGCCGTTACTTTATTTTCTTCATCTGCATGTCTTTTATCCAGTTCAACACGTATCTCATGCGATCTTTTTTCTGTAAGATCATAGTTCCACATGACTGCGATCGCTATTAAAGTTCCCAGTATAGGAAGACCTGAATAGAAAAGTCTCAGTCCTGTCAGTGCAAAGGTTGTCTGTTCCGCTGCATCCTGATTGAAACCGACCAGAGACATAATCAGTCCACTTGAAAGACCGGCAAATGCAAGCCCAAACTTGACCATCCACCAATATATCGCTCCGAATATTCCTTCCCGTCTCTGGTGTGAATTAAGTTCATCTAGATCACAAACATCAGCTGTCATTGACATCATAAGAGTAAAAAGCCCTCCTATACCGAATGAGAAGAAAGGTAGTGGCAAAAGTATCCAATAAGGACTTATACCTGGCTTTAAACACCACCAGAATAAGATGTATCCCAGAATTGATATACTCTGAGATATTAAGAAGGTCTTTCTCTTACCAATTTTTTGAGAGATTTTTGATACAATTGGAATAACTATAAAAGTAGTACACAAAGCTCCGATCATTCCATGTAGCGTTGGCCATGGATTAGCGGCACCCTGATCTCCTGCAAATGTGTAATGTACTATTATGAAGAATGAGAAAGCTGCTATAGTATTAAATGCATTGAATACTAAAAAAGTAGATATACATAATTTTCTAAAAGGACCATTGCTAAAAGCTTCTTTAAAGCTTTTGAATATAGATTTTAAGCTCTTCTTTACATTCTTTAAGTTGAGATCCTCATAATCTTTCTCATCTGTAGTAGGTCTGCTTTTTACGAAAATAGCAGGTACAATAGCTAGAATAAGACAAAATATTCCCACCCATACAGCAAGCTGTCTTGATCCTGCAGCTGGTGAGTCGAACCAGTCCTGACTGTATATTACAACCCAGAACCATGGTGCAATTACCCATGCCCACTGTCCTATCCACTGAGCTACCGCCATTATCCTGGTTCTCTCATGATAGTCATTGCTCATCTCGTAACCCATTGCAACATAAGGAACACTGAATATCGTTAATCCAAGATAAAATGTAAGAGAAAATATCATAAAATAAATGAAATTGTAAACAATTCCGTTCTCTATGTGAAGCTGCCACATGAAAATAAAAGAAAGTCCGGTAATGATCGCTCCCAAAAATACATACTGTCTTCTCCGTCCCCATTTAGATCTTGTGTTATCAGATATAAATCCCATGATCGGGTCGGTTATGGCATCGAATAGACGAGGAAAGAAAAATATTATACCCCACAGCCATGGAGGAAATCCCAGTCCGCTTACCAATACTACCATGAATATTCCCAGAGCTGCAGGAAACATCTGATTTGCAAGCATACCTATACCAAAAGCAATTTTCTGTCCCATAGGTATTGTATTTGTTTTATTAGTATCAGTCATCAATACTCCTGTTTGAAAATATTTATATTACCTTATATATATGTCATCAAAATAAAGTGAACCATAGATCAGATTATTTCCACTGTTGAAAGGATTTACGAAAAGCAAATATTTGATAGCTGAAAGATCAACTGCAGAGAAATCTGACAATGGGATCTCATACTTAGACCAGTCACCTGTTATTATAGGAGTATATGAATAAAGGTCCAACTCAACTTGACTACCGGCATTATCTTCGAACTTTAACCATAAGTGTGCAAGGTCAGTCATACCTGAAGAATTAATATTCACTACAACTGTGGTGTATGAGGATATATCATGAAGGTAAGAGCTGTAATCGAATGCAATACCAGCCCACGATCCGTTAATATATGTAAAATCAACAGCCAGAACATAAGTACCATCAACTGGAGTAACTGCTGTACTCATGACATCAGGAGAGGCTCCGTCACCACTCCAGTTTGCACTGTTAATTATTGTTGTATAGTTAAGCGTTATATCGTTGTGTGACTCTGTATACACACCAGCAGTTTCTTCAATTGAGCTTACTTCAATTATTGCATTAGCACTTCTCTGGACACCGTAACTATCTAAATATTTTATATTTATTTTATCATTTTCAGATATCTCTATCGTATCAGTTGCATCATCTGTAGTCCCGAAATTAATTCGTCCTTTGCCGACGCCCATAGGATCAATGTTTATATCAATATTTATCGTATCTACATCATTTATCACTTGAACTGTTACTAAAGTGTTTGCAGCATCAATATCTGAAACTGTTATATCGGTTCCTGTTGAATCTACAGTAATTGTTTCTGAATCGAAAATTATACTATTAGCTGGGGACCCGCCACCAGTCCAATAGATATCATCAATTGCAAATTCACATTGAATACCACTCTCTTCAATAAATACAAATTCATAATTCAGCATCTCAAGGTCAACATTGCCTTTTATATCTTTAACCGGAATGACAACCTGACCCCATTCCCCGTCCCTTTTCAAATCATATATATTTTGACCTGCAGGGAAAAGTACATAGCTCTCATTATTTTCAGAATCAATAATACCTATTTTAAATGTTACATTTGCAGGTATCTTTATCATAAAATTGATATTGCCGCTTTCAAAATCTGAAAGGTCTAATGGTTGGTTTGATGCAATTCCTCCACCAAACCATCCCTCTCCGGTAGTACTGAATGTCATACCGTTATCACCTTCATAGGGTAATATATTTCCTGCTGTCAATGTATTTTCCCATACATATATCTGCGCATCAGCTCCAACTGTTAATTCTGCATCGACAGGTGTATTATCTGTAAATATACCATAAGTTTTTATTGTCTCATTCTCATTTGCAACCTGATACGCTCTCACCCAGTCAACATACATCATCTGGGGCCATTCTGTAGTAGCATCAGGTGCTCCACCCAATGTTCCTCCAACAGCTACATTAAAGATCATGAAGAACTTATTGAAATATTCAGACATCTCTACAGGATCAATAACTTTTATAAAAAATGTTATCCCGTCTATCTTTCCAACGATCCTTAGCTGATCCCATTCAATTTCGTATACATGGTAATCATCACTAAGAGGGACACCAATATCCTTATTAGCAGTATATGACTGAGGATATGGAGAGCTTTCAATTCCCCAGTGAGCTGCAAATATTGTTGTACTTGTATTCAACATATAAGGGCTTACTTCCATAATATCGATCTCTCCACAATTCGGCCAACTTACAGTATCAACATTTTTTCCCAACATCCAGAAAGCAGGCCACATTCCCATCCCGGTAGGAACTTTAATTCTTGCCTGTATTTTACCATATCTGAGATCAAATTTATCTTTTGTATTAACTCTTGAAGATGTTACTGAACCATCTCTTTTACCTGGTGTGGAAAAATTTACTGAATCGAATATAGCTGCGATAACCATATTCCCATTTTCTACCTTAATATTTTCAGAGGAATTGGTATATAACTCCCATTCGTCATTACCCCATCCATCATTACCATAACCTGTCTCAATATTCCAATTTTCAGGATCAAGTGCTGTAGTATCCTGATCAAATTCATCAGACCATATAAGAGTGTAATTTGATGATGGGACAATATCATCAACAGGGTCTGGTTCAGTAGCCATATCACAATTGTATAAGAATAACGAAAAAAATGAAATAATTAATAATATGCTGAATTTTACCATTTTCATTTATATATCCTCCATAGTTTATAAAACCAATCAATTTCATCGCACATAAGACACGGCTGTGCGATGCTATATAGCAATATATTGCTTTAAAATAAAAAGTCAAGAATAAAATTTTAGATTTATTTAGTCAAACAAATTCAGTATTTAGTTTAATTTTTTTTTCAACGAATATTAGTAGCTGCTTTATGCATTGTTTTTTTATTGTTTCAAACATTTCATATTTGATTTTTTTTAATTACAATCATATTTTTTGTTTTTTTTCTTGACCAATTATATTTTTATTGCTACTTTTCTTGTAGTTGCATTATAGCAATTCATCTCTAATAATTTTACAACGGATCCAATCAATGAACAGTATGCCACCTAAATATATAAGAGTTAAAAATTTGATAAAAGATGGTATTCGAAATGGATCCAATGTAGATAAACTTCCCGGTGAAAGAGTTCTTGCCAAGAAGTTTGAGGTGTCATATATGACGATCAGAAAAGCAATAGCTGAATTAGTAGACGAGGGGATCCTTCATAAAAACACAACTAAAGGAACTTATGTCTGTCACAGAAAAATGACACCTAAAACTACTTTCAACATAGGATTCTATCTTGACAGCAGAATAAAGGAAGGAATTTCAAGTCCCTATTACTCAATGATATTCAACGCTTTAGAAAATAAAGTCAAACAAAAAGATTATAACTTAACATTATTTTCAGATTTTGACGACCTTAATCCTTTAAATAATCAAAAGAAGATAGATGGAGTAATTATAAGTTGTTTTCCTAGAATTGAAGCTAAGATACAGGATCTTAAAGATCTTATACCCATCGTTCTTATGGACAATATTGCTTCTGACAAATCTATTCCGTCTGTTACAATTGATAATTTCAGTAGTAGTGTCGAGGCAATAAAGTATCTTTGTTCGTTGGGTCATGAGAGAATTGCTTTCATATCAGGACTAATGGATTCTTCCGTATGCAAAGAAAGATATCATGGCTACACACATATACTGTCAAATCTTGGAATAAAATTAGATAAATTGATCGTTATCAAAGGTGATTATTCTTATCAATCTGGTGAGGTTGCAGCAAAACATCTTCTTTCTTTAACTGACCCTCCTACTGCAATTATGTGTGCCAATGACTCTATGGCCATCGGAGCAATGAAGGTTATACAGGAGAACGGGTTGAAAATACCTGATGACATTAGTGTTATCGGTTTTGATGACATCAAAGTAGCATCAAGAGTTTATCCTTCTCTTTCGACTATAGCAGCCCCTATAAATGAAATTGCCTCAAAATCAGTAGAAATGCTTACAGCAATAATTGATGGGAATGATCTTGACTACCAGCATTCAATCCTGCCAGCGACATTAATTCTCAGAAGTTCATGCGGACCTGCAAAAAAATAATTCTACTTTTATTCTGCTATATTTCACTAAACATTATTAATTTATTCATAAATTTTTCATTTTTATTTACTTGACATTTCTTTTTTTTTTCTTAGCTTGCTATATAGCGACCCATAAAGCAACAATAAACCGTTAAATTATTTATAATTTATACCACGGAGATAATATATGGTACTAAAAAACATGATTACTAATATAAAGAGCATATATCGGTTCACTACGATATTCCTGTTGCTAAGTTTGTACATAACCGGTTATGCTGGATCAGTTGACAGAGTAAATACATATCAGGATAAAAACGGATGGAAACTTCAGGTCAACGGAAAGGATTTTCTTGTAAAAGGAATGGTATGGGGTTATGCACCAATCGGTGAGAACTATTCTTATAACTTATGGGCAAATTCAGATGAACAGATCAAGAAGATACTTGACTACGAATTCGAATTAATGAAAGCTGCAGGAGTTAATGCTATCAGATCTTTCGGTACTATTCCTCCAAGGTGGGTTACTTATATATATGAAAATTACGGTATCATGACCATAATGAACCATCTAATGGGAAGATATGGGTTTACTGTGGGAGGTTCATGGATAGTTTCTGTAAATTATTCAGATGAACTTACTAGAAAGACAATTTTAGAAGATTTCAAAGAAATGGTACTGAAATATAAGGATACTCCCGGTATTTTAATGTTTGCACTTGGAAATGAAAATAACTATGGTCTTGAATGGTCTAGTTTTGAGATAGAGAATTTTCCTGAAGGTGAACGCCATAAAGAAAAAGCAAAGTACCTTTATTCATTATATAATGAAACAATTAAGGGAGGTAAATCACTTGATACCAACCATCCATTTACTATCGTGAATGGTGATATCCAATATATCGATATTATCAAGGAATATTGTACAGAACTCGATATCCTTGGAGTGAATGCATACAGAGGGATCAGCTTCACTGACATGTGGAAAAGAGTTAATACTGAACTTGGATTACCTGTTATGTTGACTGAATTCGGAAGTGATGCTTTCAATGCAGTTACATTTATGGAAGAGCAGGATGGACAGGCTGAAATTGTCAGGGGTAACTGGAATGAGATTTATAATAAATCTTATGGAAAAGGGGAGGAAGGTAACGCTATAGGAGGATGTCAATTCGAATGGCGTGACGAATGGTGGAAATACCTTCAGACTGAAAATCTTTTTATACATGACACAAATGCTTCCTGGGAAAATGGAGGATATTCTTTCGATTTTGTTCACGGTCAGAACAATATGAACGAGGAATGGTACGGTATATGTGCATTGGGTAATCCAAATGAAGACGGAGTTTATGTTGCTGAACCCCGAATGGCGTATTATGTGCTTAAGCATATTTGGAGTATTGATCCTTACTTGGTAAGCAAATCTGAAATGAATGACAATCTCAATATGATAGATATGAATCTCCTGAGCATAAAAAGCAACCTTGATCTTGCAAAGAAGGACATTAAAGAATTAAAAGCATTCAGACTTACCGGAGGAAATCTTCAGGGAGACATGGTCTTTAACGGAATGTCTGAAGATTTTGAACTCAACGGTAAGAATGGATTGGATTTCTCTAATGGAGAAATGCTTTTTCTTGATTTCGAATTCCAACCGACAAAGAATATTTCAGGAGATTTTTCTATAAATATATTAGGAAATGTAGCTGATAAGAAGATGGAGCAGTATTACGGTAAGCGTGGTGAATCTTTTACTACTGTTACTTCTGATCTGGATCCGGCTGGACTTGTTGTTACAACAGAAAAACAGATCATAGCTAATGAACGGATTGAAATATATGATTTTCAAGCTCAATATCGTCATAAGATGTTTGATCTTACAAGTTTTTACCATGTACCGAGATACCACTGGGGATATGATGGAGATTTTTTCGGACTTTTGTATGAAGCAACAGATATGGAAGGTATGGATATTTGGAATGATAAAGCACCTTACGGGTTTGAATTTAAAGGAAAAAGATCTCTTAACGGACTTACTCTTGTAGCCGGTCCGGAAGTTTACTGGGGGGCAAATCCTAAAGCTATCGTTAAATATGATTTCAATGACAGTATATTTGATTATACCATCATTCATTCCGAAGACTTTGCCAGAGCTGAAGCATCTTCTACTGCAACTGAGTCAACTGAAAGAGCTACGAGACAAAGTGCGATATATCTAAAAACAGATATTTTTTCAGCGTCTACACTGGAGATCGGTTATCTTTTCTCCGGTAGTGAGAAAATAGGTGAAGAATACTATTATGTTGATGATGATGTAGTTTACAAAAATGAGATAGAATTAAAAGATACTCAAGGAATTAAAGGAAAAATTACTATAAAAGCATATGGCGGAGCAATTCTTGATGCTAGCGTTACTTATGCAGGTCTTGTAGCTGATGGAGGAGATCCTCTGCGTGAATTCGATACAACTGTTCCATATTCAGGACTTGGTAATAAATTTGTAGCAGAAGGTGGTATTCTTTATCCTATAGGAGATTTTTGGATCATGCCTAGATATTTTTATAGAAAAAACCTGCTTGATGCAACATATAATATCGAACCTTCAATTGTCGGTTCTACCCTTTACCCCGGATTAACTCCGAGAAACCGTGATAGTGATCCTTTTGCAGTTCTTGATAACAGGGAGGCTGTAGCCGGTGAGTTATTTTTTACTTACGATCCTACTCCCGGTAGTTATTTTTACGCATGGGATAATGATCAGCAGGAAGATGCAGGATTTGCTTTCAGCATAGGGGGCAACTATACGAGTTATAAAACAGATACTGATTCTCATTTATTTTATTATCAGGAAGGGAAAACGAATGCTCCATTTGGTGTTGGACTAAAAGCAAGTGATGTATGGCTGGCAAAAGGCAGATTTCTAATGAATCCTGATCCAAATTTTAAAATAATAACTAATATAGAAGCAGGAAAACAACAGACAACAGGTGTTCCAGGCTACGATCCAGCAGAATACTTTTCTGTTGATGCTAAATTTATAATAAATAAAAAACACATATTATCCGGATATGCGAAAAAAGATGCATGGGGTCCGCTTGACTGGTATAGACAGTTCAATATAACTTATCCTTATCAGTTCATGTTCGATTATTCAATGCTTATCGATAATATCCTGGATGATATTCTTTCAAGTAGAATTGGTATCAAAGCACTGTATCGAACTCTTGATGAAAATGCGCCTGATAATGAGTGGGAAGGTGGAGCAAATGACTATATGTTCCAGGCTGGTGTGTACTATAAAATAGATTTTTAGAATTTGGAGGAATTTATGTTAAAGAAATTGATTTATGTCGGATTGATCTTGTCAATAATTTTTATATCAGGCTGTGATGTTAAGAACGGTACTGATGCTACTGAAATAGAACTTCCTTTAGATAATGAACTGACTTTGTATAGTGAAAATGTTGGTTTATACCCTGATAAAAGTATTCTGGACGATCCGAACAATCCATATGCTGATGCAAGCCTTAATATGGAAAATGTATGGGACCTGAACGATGAATGCCCTTCTCCAAAAGCGAAATTCTATCTTTGGGCTACTGTTACAGCAAAGTTCCCTACCGGTGAGCATCAGTATTACACAGCTCTTTCATTGCACGAATTATATACTGCAGGCGGTAGTTTAAACGCAAAAGAGCAAGCAATAAAAGCTTATCGTTCAGTTCTCGATCATTTTTTTGATTCAACTACTTGGTTTCTAGCCGATTGGCTTGGTGAAGAAACTTATTACCCTGTTATTCTGAGAGACATGGTTGGTAGAAATTTGTACGATCCATCTGAATTTAATTATCTACCTTTCTACAATGATCCGGCATTTGCACTTCAGGACATAGGTGAATGGGGCTATGTTTATGATCAGGAAGCAGGTAAGTTATCAAGATACCAATAAAAATCTCTCTCCAAAAAAAAGTGGTTATTCTAACGAATGCCACTTTTTTTTATTTTAAATAAATAGCACAAATACTTAAATCTTTATCTTACTATTATTTATATTATATATTTGTGAAATTATCCAAGAAGCAGACAATGAAACTACCAAATTGATAATTACATAGGCATGGACTGCAAGGTCTTTAATAAAAATAACTGAAGCAATTGAACAGACCGCTCCAATAATTGTACCCCAGAATACTCCTGCTGATGTTATCTTCTTTGAGAACATACCTAAAACGATCAAAGATAGTATCGGTGCACCGAATCCGTGTATGATTTTGTTGGCTACAACAAAAATACTACCTTCTGCTGCCATGATCGGTATTAGGATCAAAGCACCCGTTAAAGAAATAATCCCTAATATAAAAGTTCCTGATTTACCTTTATTCACCGTACTGAATAATTTTATATCCTCAGAAAGTACAGCCGACATAGCATTCAGACCGGAATCAATAGAACTCATTGAAGCTGCAAGTAAAGCCGCTATGAACAAACCCGTAACACCTGTAGGCATTGATTGAATAAAAAACACCATTTGCTTTAACGGTGGTAATGATGATTGACCCGGAATAAGCGTTACTGTTATCCCCCAGAGTAAAAGAAGTGTCAGAATGACTAGAGCAGCTCCTGCATTCAATAATATCGCTTTCTTTGCTTCTTTTTCAGATTTAGCTGCCATATATCTTTGAATTGTTATCTGATCGGCTCCGTATCTCGCCATAAAAGCTATGAATGTTCCAGTCAGTCCACTCCAGAAAGTAATTCTCACTTTGGGGCTGAATGAGTAGAAATCATCTGGGAAAGGATGTTTTGAGAACCAGTCTCCTAAAGAATCTATCGAAAGAAAACCATTGCTGATAGCTACTCCCAATGTCAGGCATATTGTTCCGAATAATATAAAGAACTGAAGCAGGTCGGTAGTTACCACTGCCCTGAACCCACCAATAGAAGAGTAGAATAAAGCTGTGATCCCGGTTACTATGATAATGATATATAAAGGAATTCCAGTAAAGACCATCAACATTTTAGCTGAAGCGTACAATGTTACAGAGATCCACATTAGTCTCCAGATTACAAATAATACAGTTGCAAGATGTTTGGTTTTAACATCATACTTTTCTTCTAGAAAACTGTATGCAGAAAAACTTTTTCTTTTCCTGAAAAATGGTATAAACCATTTAAATAGTGGATATATTACAATAATAAAAACAGGCAGTGAAATAAGAACTGCAGGTCCAAATTTGATTATCTCAGAAGGGAACGCTACAAAATTGACAGCACTGAATGCTGATATCATTACTGATATTCCTAGCGGAAACCAGGAAAATGTATTACCTGCAAGATACAACTGATCATTGTCTTTACTTTTTTTTGAACTGTAGATCCCTATTGAGATTACTATCAGTAGATATATTAAAGCTATGATTATTTCTATTTTGTTCATTGAATTACTCTAATTTAAAAGTTAGTCAATTTAACGAATAAACTATTCATTAGTAATAAATTCAAGATTAATGAAAGTCGCATGTTCATTATATTTTATTCCTCATGAGTTTTAATTATATTGTTAATTTCGAGTTCAATACATAAGGAAGCATACGCATCGTTTGCAGCATATTTGAGTTGATTTTTCTGAAGCGGAAATGCCGCCCAATTAGAAGTTTGAGC
>JAQICF010000072.1 GCA_027858795.1 Candidatus Delongbacteria bacterium
ACTTGGTCTTTCTGCGTCGTTCCATAAAATTATATCAGTCGTTTAGGTTACTAAACTCCTTCTACAATTTTACAGAACTCCTTGAAATACCGAAGTAAAAATTAAGAACACTGTTTTTATGCGCTCTACGATCTATATCTATAAATCCTCACTAATATATTCAACAAACTCTGTTGATATTTACTATTTGATTGGTTAAATTATAACTCCAATTAACTATAAGATATTCAATGAATTTTATATACACACAATATCTGTATTTCCTGCCTTTGATACTGGCTCCTTTGGTTATTTATCTGATATTCAGAAAAAAACCTAATCAGATAGTTTTCAGTAGTTTGTATATCTTGAAGGAATTAGCCCTGAGAGTAAATAAGAAGACTAAGCTAAAAGATATTCTTTTATTGATCATCCGTACTTTGATAGTATTAAGCATTATAATGTTCTTTGCTGCACCCTATTTAGGTGAAAGATCTGAGTATGATCCTGAACTTAATACTTCTTTATATATTTACCTTGATACTAGTCCATCAATGGCACTTTCAGATGAGAATTTCAGTTTATTAGACAGGTCTGTATCGTCTCTGAGAAAATTCCTTAATGATGTTCCTGAAAAATCAGAAATATTTATAAATACATCAGATCCGAATAGAAAATTCATTGGATCAGAAAAAGATGCTCAATTATTTTTAAATGATATTACCGTATCAGGAATGCAAAGAAACCTTGACCTTGTGATCTCGGAATCTGATTCGTTTTTTACATCCAAAGATTTTGAATTAAACAAAGAATTTCTGATCTTCTCTGATGGGAAAATGCATACCACTGATAAACCTATTGGATCTTCTCAAAAATATTCAAAATTCTTTATTGAGGATGCGATAGATGTTAAAGGAAAGAATGATATTTCAATCGACTCGGTTAAGATCAATGTAAGAAACCAAATAGCTTGTTATATTTCCAGCAAAGAGATCGGCCAGGGTTCAAGAGCGAATTTAGAACTTTATGCGAAAGGTACTAAGATCTATTCAGAGAATTTGAAATTTGAAGATTCAAATGAAATAACTGTAATAATTGACTATACAAGTATCTCTATCTCGGATACTCCAATGTTCTTTAAAGTTGAAGATGATATCAATATTACAAACAATGTATTTTATTTCGTAATACCGGGGACAAAAAAAATAAAGACACTTATCGTCGGGAACAAAGAAGATATTGTTGTGAAAAGCCTACTTGTTTTAATGAATACTTCTTCAGATTCGTTGTTTCAACCGGCGACTATTGATTTTAACAATATTAACTCGGTACAAATATCAGACAATGACATAATATTATTTACAGATTTAAAAAAAATAAGTTCTTATACGGTATCTCAACTGGGTAATTTCTTGAGATCTGGTAAATCGATCTTCATTGCTTACGGGAAAGATCTAAACATAAATGATTACAACTCAAATGCAATACCTAACCTTGATCTACCGGAGATCAAAGGAGTTAATAAATTCACCGATTCTTACTCAAGTATAAATATTATCTCCAAGCAACATCCGATATTTAATAAGGTATTCATAAATGATGTTGATCCTAATAGTATGGAAATATATAGTTACTTTGATTTGAATACTGACGGGTGGAATAGTATCGCAGAAGTAAACAACTCTCCCTATATACTTGAAAAAAATATTTCAAATGGAAAGATTATCTTACTTAGTTCAGGGTTTGATAAAGAACTTTCAAATATTATTGAAAATGGCTTCGTTGTTCCTTTAATTCATAATAGTATCAAATATCTCAGTCAAACGAACATAAGTTCAAATATCAGCTATGATTATGGGAAGAATATTTCATTGGATAAAGGTATTAAATTGTTTGATCCAAGATCAAATGAAGTTTCAAATTCTTCTGCTCAGAGTCAAAACGTATTCTTGGATAAGCAGGGATTCTATACCTTTAAAAACGAGACTAATATTCCTATTAAGTATATGGCGGTAAATAATATCAGAGAAAATAATGAGGTAGTTGATAAGGAATTCTTAAAAGATTTCGAATTTATTGATCCTGATACTTTTGCAAAGAATAATATTTTTTCTGTTGAAAGAAACAATTATTCATTTATCTTCCTTTATGCTTTGGTTTTATTGATCATTGTAGAAATGCTTATAGCGAGAAAATTATAATAATGAAATTAATTAGTATTCAAAATATCGGTGTTGATCTTAACAATAAGAATATCATCTCAGAGATAACTTTTGATATTAATGAAGGTGAATATTTTTCAATCATAGGCCCAAACGGAGCAGGTAAAAGTACTCTGTTGAAATCTATGTGTAAAATAATTGATCATACTTCAGGTGATATAGTTATCTCAGGTTCCAACATCAGATCGATCGATCAAAAAGAACTTGCAAAGCAGATTACTTATGTGACACAGACCCCAATTATCAACGATTACTCAGTTTATGACTTTGTAATGTTCAGTCGCTATCCTTACTTCTCTTCATTTTCATCAATAAGTTCTGAAGATAAAAAAAAGGTTAAGGAAAGTATGGAGATCACAGACATTGTTGAATTCTCCAACAGAAAACTTAGAACTTTAAGTGGTGGTGAAAGACAAAGAGTAAATATTGCATCAGCAATTGCCCAGGATACAAAGATAATATTATTTGATGAACCTGGTACATTCTTAGATCCTTTCTATAATCAGCAGATAAGTGAACTTATTTCCAGCATTAATAAAGACTTGGGTATTACTGTAGTAAATGTAACTCACAATATCAACAAAGCCTTACAATATTCGGATAGGATAGCTGCCTTAAAAAATGGGAAGTTGGAGTTCTTAGAGAATACTTATGAGCTTAGAACTGAGCAGATCAGTAATTTGTATGATACAGAATTTGTAGATATTCAGCATCCAATTAGTAAGAATAGAATGATAATAAAAAAATAAATTATAAATAAATTATATGACTTTAAGTAAAACAAATAAGATTATAATACTGTTCATAATATTGATCGTATTTTTTTTGATGAATTTATTTTTAGGTAGTTCTATAATTTCTCCAACTGATGTTTTTAATTCTGATACCATCAATGAAATATTCTTCAAAATAAGATTACCAAGAGCATTATTAGCTTTGATAACCGGTGGTGTTCTTGCTATGAGTGGAGCAGTATTTCAATCTCTATTTAGAAATCCGATCGCTTCACCTTTTACTTTAGGTACGGCAAGTGGAGCATCTTTAGGTGCCACTTTATATATTATTTCCCCACTTTCATTTTCGATACTGGGTTTTTCACTGGTTACTTTATTTTCATTTGCAGGAGCAATAGTATCGATCCTGATAATCTATCTCATCTCTCTGTTTCTCAAGAGTTTTAAAGATAACACTATGATATTGACAGGTGTAGTCATTAATTTTTTCTTTGCAAGTATTATACTATTACTTCAATATACAACTAATCCTGAGAATGTTTTTAAGATAACCAGATGGACTATGGGTGGATTAAATGTGATAGGATATACTCCGATTATAAATACAGCAATATTTTTCATTCTGGGATCGATCATAATTTACAACTATAGAAACGAGTTAAATCTTTTAAGCATAGGTGATGAGTTGTCTATCAGCAGAGGTGTTGAGATCAATAAAGTCAAAAAAGTTCTTTTTGTTGTTACTTCGCTTATGATAGGTTCAGTTGTGGCTTTTACAGGACCGATTGGTTTTGTAGGGATAATTGCGCCTCATATCGCTTCAGCATTCGTAGGTAAAAACTATAAACATTTATTGATAGCTTCTGTTCTAACAGGAGCATCTATGTTATTGATCTGCGACCTTATTTCAAAGGTAATTCTTTCACCTGCGGAACTTCCTGTCGGTATTGTTACTGCTATTTTTGGTGGTCCATTTTTTATCTGGGTCATCATCAGAGAAAATTCTAAGTAGGGACTAGAGAATAGGGATTAGGGGCAAGTTCGCTCATTAAACCATTACAGATAAAAATAATATTCTTTGTGCCTTTGTGTCTTTGTGAGAGATTTTTTCTTTGGTTTTGAGAAACAAAGTCATTACATTAATAGTATAATCTCTATATAAAATGAAAATTCATTATGACGCCGTTTTCACATAAATGTTAATCTATTTTACGGAGGATTCAAAATGAAAGAAAAGATCAAGATCAAATGTTCTCATTGCGACGAAGAAATTGGAGAAATTTCTTACAACCCGGAGAAAAAGTATGTAGGTTGTGGTTACTGCGGAAAAAGAACTCTCGTCAAGATCAATAAAGATGGTACGGTTGAAACTAAAATCTTCGAAGATAAGCATTTATTACATAAAAGTCATAGAAGTACGGAGAACATTGTGAAGAAAACTATAATGGGATAATAATTTTTAATATAACAACACTTATCAGAGCTGCTTTCATAGCAGCTTTTTTTATTTGATTATTCAGCTTACTTCAAGTATATTCTCCGCTATGATATAACTCAAATTAAATGAAAGATATAGAATGAACGATAATATTAGAAATTTTTGTATTGTAGCACATATTGACCATGGAAAATCTACTTTGGCAGACCGAATGTTGCAAACAACAGGTACTGTTGCTGATAGAGATATAAAGAAACAAACTCTTGATGATATGGAATTAGAGCAGGAAAGAGGTATCACTATTAAATCCCATGCTATCAGAATGGAATATAAAGCTGATGACAAAAAAGAATATATTTTAAATCTTATTGATACACCAGGGCATGTTGATTTTACTTACGAGGTTTCAAGAAGTAT
>JAQICF010000083.1 GCA_027858795.1 Candidatus Delongbacteria bacterium
TCAATGTATGATATGGATGTCTTTATTGAGTCAGATGGTTACACTGGGTATGGAAACATACCTGGTGTATATACCATCGTATTAACACAAGGGTTAATAACTAAGGATGTCGAAGTTATTGTGGTTGAAGATTGGAACAACTTAGTAGAATCTAATGATGTATTGTATGTAGCGGATTATAAAGACATCTATGTGTCAAATGATAGAATGCTAACACTCTATGAAATTATTTATTATATTTATGATACAACTGGTTATGTCGAAACCGATTATCAATTCAGATATGAAGAATTAGTTAATGAATATCATTATAGTTTTGATGATGATACCATACCAGAAGATAATTATGAGCTTACGTTTAGATTAACTTATTACAGTGGTGAGCAAGCAACTTATTCAACAATGATTCATGCAGTAAAACTGAAAGAATTACCTGGTATAGTTTTAGAAGCACCACCAACTACAACAGATAAAATTGAGTCAGCTCTACCATGGGTTATTATAATAGGTGCTATTGTCTATCTTTTCACACATAGAAAAAAGAAAAGAGGTTTTAACTAATGATTAAAAAATTTATGATTTTAACAATTTTGTCTTTATTTTCAATTGTTTTATTCGCACAAGAAGTGAAAGCGGAATCCGTTTTAGTAGCTGAACCTGCAGCAAATGCTGGAGGGCTTTGGCATGTTGAAAAAGACAATAATGTTTTTGTACATATGAAATATACAAATGGATCTAATGTTATAGAAAGTGGGGATGTATCAAATCCTACATTTCCAGCTTATGATTATTCTATGTACACATACTTAGAGATTGGAAGTGAAGATGATTTTTCTTTTCCAAATACATCGAATCCAAAAAGTGCAACAATATCTAATCCGAACCCTGCAATTTATGATGCTTTTGTTGTTCAAATTATGTCTAACATGACTGTTATAAGTGGTCCAGCACCTAATCCAATTGATATTGTTACATATACAGATGTTGTAAATGAAATTAGAATAGATTTGCATGATTGGGCTGATAGACCAAATACAAATTATCTATATGATTATTCTTATATTGATTTATTTGTTGATGGATCTAAAGTATTAACAACTAGAAATGTAAATGAAACTGTAGCTAATGATTTAGGCTATCAAGAAAATCCGAATTTTAATGATATGCCATTTGGTGTAAGAATGTATTGGTCTGATACAAGTACAGCTGAAACAATTGATCCAGGTACATTAGATGACCCAGTAGAAACTTGGAATCAGTTACCAGAAACAACAGGTTCTCCAGTGAGTCCTGTAAACGATTGGGGTACTGTATCAAATATGACTGTCAGCAATCAAACAGTATCGTTCAATGTAGAATACTTAGGGACAACATATCCAGTAAGTAGTTTTACTGTTGATGGTGATCTAGATTTTATTAATAAAGCAAACAACATTAAATATTATAGTGATCCTAATAGTGGTGATAGAATCTTATATTTTAATTTTGGTGATCGT
This sequence comes from Candidatus Delongbacteria bacterium, assembly GCA_027858795.1. Next base: position 1,497 of record JAQICF010000083.1, read on the forward strand.
GAAGATGACGCTATTTTAGCTGCAAGGTCATTTTCTACTGTGAATGTTTGGAATGGTGAGGCTCTTTGGAATCTAACTCAAAATGAAATTAAAGTTACCGATGTATTAAGAGTATATAATTACATTCCTGATGTTGATTCAGACGGCAATGTATATTCATATTTCTATATGCCTGATGTACCTATAGATAACTTAATTTCAGTATCTGCAGTATTAGCATATAGATATTGGGATGATGGCATACTTGGTATAGGTGATCCTTCGCCAGGTGAAACTCAATATAAAGCAGTAGCTGCTGTAAGAGGTGAATCATCTTCAGTAAATCCGTCATGGGTAGAATCAACTTATCAAAAAGCATATATTACATCTGCAGTAACTGGAGTTATTGCAGCAACTGGAATTATACCAGGTTTTGGTTGGGCAATACCTATTGCAGCTTTCGCACTTGGTGCAACGCTTAATGTAGCCGATGTTAATGAATGGTTTGCTTATGATATTAATCAGATAGATCATGTGATACCAAGCGTAGCTTTAACAAATGAAATTAATAACTTTATATTAGAATCAAGTGGTGCAGATTCATTCACAGCTGATAATGATAAATTATATAAATTACATCTAGCAACTCTATCAGAAGGTGATGAGGTTGAAATTATGAATGACTTGTCTAACGTTACTCAAGTTGTGTGGGAAACAGATGGCGAAATATTTGTTGTTAATGAAGAAAATATAGAAGATGTATGGGGTGGCCCGGGAACTCTTGAACCTGATGATGCAGCTGATAATGATATGAGTGTTTTAATCTATATTGGTATTGGTATGGCAGCGGTTTTTATGTTTAGTAAATTAAAACTTGATAAGAAACCAGGACTTGTGATGATAATAATTGCGGGCGTTATATACTTTCTCTATACAAATGGAATGATTTAATATGATTGCTATAGGACAATGGATCATTGAAAATTGGCAAATAATAACTGCTCTAGGTACATTATTAATTATATTATCTATGACTGGTACTATTACAAGGTCTGTTCGTACTGCTAGAAAAGGATTATCTGAAGCAATAACTCCTCTCGGGTTTTTAATCTTTTTAATTATTATATTTATTGCATATCAAATCTATATTAGTATCTTGGAGACAATATGAATCTAATAAAATTAGAAGAAAAAATGGACTATATTTTCAATCACATGGAACTATATATGGATAAGTTAGTGCATCACGCTGATAAAGCTTTAGATGCACTTTCTAAAGCTCCGGATTATACGTTGAAAACATTTATGAACTTTATTGAGTCTATAACAGATTCAATCTACGAACTTTTAAACAAAGATACATCTATAGCAAGATTACTAAGGTATGGTTCACTCCCATGGAGCATTATAATTCCAAAAGGGTATAAATACTTCTTCAGCAATCAGTTTAATAAAGCTTTATTGTTTGTTCCAGGAGTTCATATGATTAAAGCTAAGGTAGGTGGTGGAAAATCTTTAACATCATTCGTATTAGCGGAATTGTATTTAGAAGAAACCGGTAGAGGATCATACTTCACATCACCGGTAGAAAAACCACAAGTAACTGATGATGGCAATTGGTTGTATGTATATCATAGAGTGATCGATCCTTCTGACTATTATAAAGATGGTAAAAAAATCAAGAATTATAATAGTGAAAAATACAAAATATTTCACAAAGATGAAAGACTTATTACGTTCAATCGACGAGAAAATAAAAGTAGTGAATATAATAAGAAGTTCATACCAGAGCAAAGAGATGAAGTATTAATGCGACATCAAGGAATTGAAAGAATATATAAATACTCTCAGAGTCCTAAATTAGATTCACAAGAAATGGAACTATTAACTTATATGCATGAGGTCGAGACAGTTAAAACCATCCCTACAAAAAGATGGTTGGAATCCGGAAGATTTGATTATATACCTGTGAAATTAAAATTTACAACATATGAGTTACAATTTAATTTTGGAGACAGTTCAATGAAGCGAAAAAAAATAGGATCATGTACTCTACCTGTTCCATTTGAAATACTGAAGAGATTTGATACTCATGCTGAAAGCAAAAGATACGCAGGGTTACCTGTAGATTATAAATAGGAGGCATTAAATGGATCAAGTAATGAATGAAGCTGTTTACAATTTAATTAATACATTACTTCAGGTTATTCTAGTTTCATTAATTATATCGACACCATTCATTATAGTTATTATATTAATGTACGGTTATGGTAGATATAAAAAATGGAAAGATACTGAAATAAAAGAAAAAGAAAAAATTATACTTGGCCGGTCTAAAGCAATTGTTAAACAAGATGAAGAATTACAAAGACAAGCTGATGATAAAAAGAGGCTTGATCTTGATGTTGAATTACTACAGAAAAGAAAGAAATCTCTTACTGAAGAATTAGGGTTATCTGATGAAGCTCATGAAGATGCTCAGGAAGTCCATGGAGATGATCAGGAAGAACAACCGGAGGAAAGTCCGGATATAGAATCCATGAATATTAAGCAACTTAAATCCTTAGCAAAAGAAATAGGACTAACCAGGTACTCTAAGAAAAACAAAAAGCAACTAGTCAAGATGCTTAATCAACATTTTGGGAAATAGAGAGAGCGTTTTCGGAACGTTTTCCTAGTGAATATTGTATATATATATATATATATACTATATTCTTTATATCGCCTTCTCGTTTTCCACTATGATAGATGATAATAAATGATGTCCAATAGCGACTCAACAATAATAAAAAGACTATGGAATCATAGTCTTTTATTTTATGTCTTTCTAAACTTTTTTATTAAATTTTTGATAACCTCTTACATTTAAATTCATTATTGTATATCATAGGAATGTCGGCCGATCAGAATTTCTTATGTAAGAAGGAAGGAAGATCAATGAAAAATATAAATTTAATGATTGATGAATATCAAAAATATTCGATGATTAGTAAAGCTGAAGAAACTGTTAGATATCAGGAATCTCATGCTAAAGCTTGGATAAAGTTTCTAAGGTCAATTAATATAGCTTATCCAGAGCAGCTTAACAATGATGCTTTAATGATGTTTATTAAACACTCCAGGAAGAAGTGCAAGTTTATTACAATCAATAAGCGAATCCTTTATCTTAAACAAGTATTTAATCATCACAGAGTACAGAATGACGATCTGTTCTCTTTGAAAAAATTTAGAGAGTCTAGACTTACTTATGATATCATACATGAAAACGAATTAAAACTAATTCTTAAGTACGATAAAGTGATCGATGAAAGTAAGCCATATGAACTAACAAAGAAACGTATTATCCTTCTTCTCCTGGATACAGGAGTTAGACAATCTGAATTATTAAATATTGAAGTGAAAAATATTGATTTTAATGAACAATCAATATACTTAACCCGGACAAAAACACGACTGGCTAGAACAGTGTTTTTTACTCATCTAACAAGAGATTTACTATTTAAGTACATAAACATTGACCCAGATCGAAAATACTTGCTATGGAACTATATCAGCTATACCAGATATACCTATAGGCATCTTGAATGGTTTATGCATAAAATTAAAAGGGATCTAGGTATTAACAAACTCAATGCCCGGATGTTTAGACATACAATGGCAACTGCACTAGCCGAGAATGGATGTGATGTTTATACGATCCAGAAGATACTAGGACATACTAATATTAAAACAACTGAAATCTATCTGCATATGAGTTTAAAGAAAACTAAATCAGATTATGAAAAATATAACCTGGTAGATCATATGTAAAAAAAAGACTCTGAAATCAATCAGGGTCTTTTTCTTTATCTTTTTTTCTTTTTCCTGCATTATATGCAATCATTGAGATTACAAATATAATACCTATTAAAATAAGTGCAATAGAAAACCAATCCGGAGATGATACTGGTGGTTCAGTTCCAGGACCAACCCAAGTATCATCAATATTCAAAAATCTATACATAACTAATCTCCTTCCAATTACTCATCTTCAGATAGTTTAAGGAAGTAATCTGCGTTAGTATCTAAAGCTTTACAAATCTTTTTAATAACTTCATCAGTCATCGATACACCTTTTTCATACTTAGAAATAGATGAGTTATCGACATTAATTCTTCTTGCTAATTCTCTTTGTGATATGCCTTTTTTTTCTCTAATTTCTTTGAGTCTTGTTTTTTCTTTCATAAAAAAATCAGTCTCCTTTCAAAAAAAATCATAAAATGTGTTGATTATATTCCATATTTATGATAATTTATAATTGGGTGTGGATAATATTCCACATTCCGAAAACTGTTAGGCGAGAGTTCTCGACTGGCTCAGACCTAATGGTTTCGCTATTTTCAGTCGAATATGAGTGCTCTTGCTATCTTATTTAATTTAAAAAGATGGTGGAGGGGGACGGTTTCGAACCGCCGAACCCGATGGGAGCAGATTTACAGTCTGCCGCGTTTAGCCTCTTCGCTACCCCTCCATATTTTTACGCTATTATATTATAACAAAACAAAAATTAAAAAGCAAGATAAAATACCCTTAATTTACTATTTTTTATAAAATAGTATTTAACCTTTATAAAATAAAAAGAAACTAGGTCAAAAAGACCTAGTTTGATTGATTCATAATCAACGGTATCAACATTTCATCTTTTGTTAAACCAGCATGTGTGGCTTT
>JAQICF010000094.1 GCA_027858795.1 Candidatus Delongbacteria bacterium
CTGAAACAAGTTCAGGATGACGACCACCCCGTCAGCTTATAGCTGACACCCCTCCAAAGGAGGGGAACGAAAAACATTGAACAAGGGGTTTCAACCCCTTGCAGTGTAGGGAGTAATAATAATATGAAGATAAAAGTAATTATAGATAATAAATCAGGTGTTTGCGGTGGGGTTGGCCGTGCAACAAGAATGATCGAAGATAAAATGACCTCCGTTGGAACTGACAATATCTATGTAAATGGAGAATTGCTGCATAATAGACTTGAGATGGAAAGACTCATGGATTGTGGTTTGAAAGTGGAAGAGGATGTAAGGAAGATTAACAATGGAATTATTTTTGTCAGAACGCATGGTGTTGCAAAAAAAATATTAGAAATTGCTTCGTCACATGAGAATGAAGTAATTGATGCAACGTGTCCTAAAGTTTCAAAATCTCAAAATATAATTGAAAATCATTTTTCAAAAGGATATCAGATCATAATTGTTGGAAAAGAGGGGCATCCTGAAGTTCAAGGTCTTTTGGGATATTGTAATTACGAAGGTATTTGTGTAATGAAGCAAGATGATATAAAAAAACTGGATCTATCAAAGAGATCCTTATTAATTGCTCAAACAACAGTTGCCACAAGTATATTTCAATATTTTATAGATGCTATTTCTCCGCAAATACAAAATCTTGAAATTGCTATGACAATTTGTCCCTTCGTGGAAAAACGAGAAAAAGAATTAATTGACTTTGCAAAAGAGTTTTCTATAATAATATTCATAGGTGGAAAAAATAGTTCAAATACTAAAGTCATGTTTGAAAAATTGAGTAAGTATAATAAAAGATCTTACTTGATAGAGAACAAAGATGAGATAGATTACAGTTGGTTTAAGGAAAATGATATTGTAGGGCTATCTGGAAGTGCATCGACTCCGATTTGGCAAATTAAAGAGATAAAAAGTGTAATTGTGAATCATTTTGAAAACGAGTAATCACTTCTCTTTCGGGTCTGATAGTTCTTCACAATTATTAGACCACTGACATATTATTTTTTCATATTTTATCGTTTTTGTATATGCATCTAACAAACAAATTGTATATCCGATCAATATAAAAATAAATATGTTAATGAAATTTATTGAAGAATCATCAAACACCGCAAAAGGTAAAAATTCAAGAAAAAATGAAATAAGAAATATTATTATAAAAGATAGTAATATCAAAGTTGTATCCAGAAGTATGTATTTGAATCTCCCTAAGCTCAAATATTTGATAAATTCTCTTTTTTCGATCAATTCTGGAGTAAAAGAGAAAGCTAATTTCTCGGGAGTTTCTACACTTTCAGGTTCTTCATGATATCGGTCAAGTATATCAAAGAATTTATTTTTATGACTATTAATATATTTTTTATGTGAGTGATAATTAAAGAGTATCATTATCAACCAGCCTAAAAGTGTTGCGTATATGAAATAAATCATCATAGATATTTACCATTTGAACTTCATGTTTCATCATAAACATAAAAACAAAATTCTAATTACACAACGAAAAAAGATAACCAAACTTATGTTCGACCATCAAATATTACCAGAGTATTCATTTTTTCTTTAATAAGTCTAAAGTTTGGATCTCTGAATTCAGGCCATATAGAATAAAACTAAATTCTAAGTGAATTTGTTCCTTTATTTTTCGATTTCTTTTATATATATTTTTACCAAATTATATCTTGAGGAATATTGATGAAAAATTATAAATTTGCTTTAGTTGGATGTGGAAGGATTTCAGGTAAACACATTGATGCAATTGATGCAATTAAGAACACAAATATTGTTGCGGTTTGTGATACTGATTTTGAGAAAGCAAAAACAGTCGCTAAAAAAATAGGTAATATAAATTTTTATTCTACTTATGATGAAATGCTTCAAAATGAAGATATTGATATTGTAAGTATTTTAACTCCAAGTGGTTTACATGCTAAGCAGACTATTGATATTGTAAAAAAATATAAAAAACATATAGTCGTTGAAAAACCTATGGCCTTAATACTTGAAGATGCAGATGAGATGATCAAAGTGTGTGATGCTAATTCTGTAAGGCTTTTTGTAGTTAAACAAAATAGGTATAACCTTCCAGTTCAAAAACTAAGAGAAGCTATTGAAGATGATAGTTTTGGTAAATTAGTAATGGGTACGGTCAGAGTTCGATGGTGTAGACCTCAAGAGTATTATGATAGAGATCCTTGGAGAGGTACCTGGGAACTAGATGGAGGTGTTATAACGAATCAAGCTTCGCATCATATTGATTTATTAGAATGGATGATGGGCGAACCTGTTTCTGTTATGGCGAAAACAAAAACTTATCTTGCAGATATTGAGGTGGATGATACTGCGGCAGCAATTATAAGCTTTGAAAATGGATCTATGGGTATAGTTGAAGCTACTACTGCAACAAGACCAAAAGATCTTGAAGGATCATTAAGTGTTCTGGGTGAAAATGGAAGTGTTGTAATCGGTGGATTTGCAGTTAATAAAATGGAAACATGGAATTTTAAAAATCTTTCAGAAAATGAAAGTAAAGAAATAGTAGAAAAATATGCTGAGATGCCACCAAATGTTTACGGCTTCGGACATCAAAGATATTTAGAGCATGTAATTGATTGCATAGAGAATAATAAGCAAGCTCTTGTTGATGGTTTTGAAGGTAGAAAATCACTGGAACTCATTAACGCAATGTATGAATCTGCTGAAACTGGTAAGGAAGTGTTTTTAAGATTTCATCCAAAGAAATCAAGATTGGGAAAGAAATAAAGAGATATTCAAGAGGTAACTTATGATCAAAGAAAATTTAATAAGCGTAAAGGGTAGAATAGGTAAAGCTTGCAAGAAAGTTGGAAGAGATCCGGAAGATATTACATTGGTTGCAGTATCTAAGACTTTTCCTGTAAAAATGAATTTATATGCGTATGAATCAGGACAATATATTTTCGGTGAGAATAAGATCAGAGACCTTGTATTAAAAAGTGAGCTTCTCCGAGAAAGTGAATATAACAAAGCAGAATGGCATATGATTGGTCATTTACAATCAAATAAAGCTAAACTAGTAGCTGAGCATGTCGACCTGTTCCATTGCTTAGATTCATTGAAATTAGCTAAAAAATTAAATGAACATAGTAAAAAATTAAATAAAGTTCTAAATGTACTTATCCAGATCAATTCAAGCAGGGAAGAGAGTAAGTCAGGATTGTTACCAGAAGAATTATCAGATTTTATTCAATCTTTGAAAGGCCTTGATAATCTTAAAGTGATTGGTTTAATGTCAATTGGGATGTTTAATAAAGATCCGGAAAATTCTAGAGATGATTTTAAATTTATGAAAGGTTTAATAGAAAGGACAAATGAAACTAAATTGCCATCAAATTGTGAGATGAAATATTTATCAATGGGAATGAGTAATGATTTTGAAATTGCTATAGAAGAAGGAGCGGATATCGTAAGAGTTGGAACTGATATTTTTGGAAAAAGGGAAAAATTATGACACTTTTTAAATTATTTTATACTCTCTTCGTTATATTGATATTTGCAAGATTGATAATGCCGTTTTTGGGTATGAATCATGGGAAATTATATAGTTCGGTATATTTTTATTCTGAGAAAATATTAGCACCGATTAGAAAACTGTTACCAAGGTCTGCAATTGATTGGTCTCCGTTCGTAGCATTGATAATATTGAATTTGATTATGTCTTTTTTACTACCTGTAATTTCTTTGGCAGTTCAAGGTGATTTTGATGGAGTTATGTATTTAACTATAGCAAATATATTATCATTGATTTCATCAATATTGACATTCTTTTTGATAATTATTATTGTAAAAATTGTTAATGATCATGTAAATGGTCAATATTCAGGTCTTACTTATTTTATAAACAATTTAACATATAAACCAATGAGATTAGTAAGACACTATTTGCCGATAAATGTAAAAAAATACGCTTCTTGGTTCATGTTAGCTATTTTAATTATAATGAAAATTATTACTCAACAATCTATCGAGAAATTTTTGATGAATTTTTAGTAAATTCGAAAAGCATTCACAAAGAGAAACACGAAAGGATACTGCATGACTTTAAGAAGAGATAAAATAACTTCAAAGCAATTTGGAAAATCGTTTAATGGATATGACAAAATTGAAGTTCAGGCTTTTCAGGAATGGATCGCAGATGAATATGATTCTTTGAGGATTAGTAATATTGCACTAGAGAAGAAGATAAAAGACTACGAAATAGATTATGAAAAATATGAAAAAGAAAAAGAAAATTTCAAACAAGAACAAATTCAAGCAAAGAAAGATATTGACAGACTTAAAAGAGAGACCACAAAAGAATGTGACATAGCTAAGAGCGAAGCAAAAATGAATGCCCAGAATGTTCTTAAAGATGCTTATAATCAGACAAAAGAACTCAAGAATGACATTGATAGATTAAATAAGATCAAACAATCTTTTATTAAAAGGTATCAAACTCTATTGAGAGATCAACTTGATACTTTAAAAGTATTTCAAAGAGAATGCCTTCCCGAAGAAGATTCTATAAAGATCACTTCAAAACCTACATTTAAAAAACACTAATACTATGAAAGATATTTCTATATTAAAGTCACTTTCAAATAAATTGGTCGGATCGATTGGTTTTATCCCAGAAAAAGCCATTGTTTTATCAAAGGGATGGAAAGATAAGGTCAAAGATCTGAACAAGATCGATCTTCTATTTGAAGGTGTTTCGATAAATCATAGATTATTTACAAATATTAGAGCTAATGAACTATATGTTTTTTGGGATCATGATATAATAGATGACGAGTTAAAAGGTTTTTTTAAAACACTGATCAGAGTTTTAAAAATATCGGGTGTGAGTGCCATTCAAGTTCTTGATGAATGTATTTCAATAGATGGTATGCCTGACAGTTTCGTTAGAATTACAGACCATATAAATTTTACTGATGACAATCCATTGATAGGGAAGAACTTTGAGGAGATCGGTCCTAGATTCCCTGATATGAGTCATGCTTACTT
>JAQICF010000101.1 GCA_027858795.1 Candidatus Delongbacteria bacterium
CTATAAGATTACTTTTAAATATGTTTTTCAAAAGACGAAAATCTAAAAAAGAAATCAATTCTAGCTATAACAATCAACCTTTGTTAGACTTATGAAAATTTTCGGGGGTTTTCAGTAAATTATTTTGACTTGACTTTTTATATAAAATATTTATATTTTGGCTACTGATAATAAAAAAAAGCTTCAAAGGAGCACAGAATGAAAAAAGTACTATCAATAATATTTATCCTTGCACTATCTCTTAACGTTTACGCACAAGTTGACTACGATAAAGAAATTAAAGCACAGGAAGAAAAGATAACTAAGATCGAAACTGATATTACAAGTATTGAAGGAAAGATCAAAGCTTCAAAAGAGAAGATCAAAACTACTGAAGAAAAAATTGAAAAGTTAAAGACAGATAAGAAAGAGATCGAAAATAATATCAAGAAATTAGAGCAAGAGATAGAGACACTTAAGAGTAAGTAATAAATGCTTTAAAATTGTATTGACTTGAATTTGGTCATAAGGTCAGATTCAAGTCTTTTTTATATCCACTAAAAAAAACTTATTAGGATCGATATGGAAATAGTTAGTTTAAATAAGATCCTTGAATTGATTGATAAGTTACCCGACTATCCGAAAGAAATTCACATAATAAATAAAAGTATGAAACCCGATACAACTGATTTTAGTCCGGTGATCTCATACATTACTTCTAATAAAGTCTTTTTAGAAATTTTTAAGAATTTCATACCTGAGTCAAGAAGAAATGAGAGTTTTGAAAAAAATATTTCATTGACCATCAATAAACTTGGTGTTAATAATTTAAGAAATATTTTATATACATGTTCAATCCTATCATTGAATGAAAATGAAAATACTGCTATTGTATTGAAGAAGATAATAACAGCTGCTAATATCAGTAGAGACATAATTGAAAAAATAAATATGTATAGAAAGACACGACATAATCCCGAAAACTTCTATTTATATTCATTATTCCATGATATTGGAGAAGTTTTTGCCACTAGATTTTTCAATGAAGAATTAGACAACACTGTGTTTAATGTAAATGAATCAATCGATCTTGATAATATTAACGAAATCGTTCATCATAATGAAATCGGATATATGATGATAAATAAATGGGAGTTACCTTCGATATTTTCATATATTTGTTTAAATCATACTAAATTAGAATATCGCAAATTTACAGCGGATTTTATATTTATCATAAATGTTCTAGCTGTTGCAGATGCTTTAGCATTGGAAATACTTGATTTTAAGAAACCAATTATAAACAATTGGGATGTTGGGCATTCAATTTACAAAATAGGACTAAGAGAAGACGATGTTTATACAGAGGCAGGCATCATAGGGGCCGTGAACAATAAAATTCCCAAAATTTTATCACTTTATAATTTAAAGTAAAAGATCAAACTTCAAAAATATCAGTAATACTTACAGCTTTAATATCTTTGTTTTGTTGTGAAGCTTCTTCGTTTATTGTATGAATACAAGCGAATGAGTTGCAGGCAATATAGCCAATGTTTTTCTTTATATATTTTTCAAGAAAATTGTGTGTAAGTATTTTTCGGGTATCATAATTTCTTGTCTTATACAATTCTGATGCACCACAGCATTTGTCATCTGAAATATCTCCGATATGATTTTCAGAATAAACTGAATTGACTGTATCATCGATGAAATTATCTTTATTAATATCATTGTGATTTCTTTGCATAATATGGCAAGATACTTTGGAAGAATATCTTGGTGTAAGATCTATATCTTCATTCTTTATAAATTCCATAATATCTATGACAGGAGTTTTAAATTTGCCTACACTTAGAAAATTTTTGTATTGATGCTTTAGTATAAAGCTACAACTTGAACATTGAACTAAAATAGCCGAAATGTCCTGAATATTATTAAAAACTTTCAGGTTTTTAAGTGCGTTCATTTTTGCAAGTTTAACATTACCATTATCGAGCAGTGGAGAACCGCAACATACTTGATTTTCAGGTATGAGTACCTCAATTCCATTATTTCTTAATAAATTAATTAAATGATCCGAGCTATGAGGATAATTATATTTTCCACCACATCCCAAGAATAGAGCTACTCTCTTCTTTTGCTCACCGATCAATTCATGTCTGGATTTCATCGCAAAGAAGAATTTTTCCGGTAGAACGGGCATAATGAATGTTCTTGGAAGGCTTAGAAGTTTAAAAATAAGCTTGCCTAATATATTCAAAGTGAAAGTTTTTTTCTTATAAATAAAATTTCTTATTGATCTTAAGAATTTGTGAGAAAAATTACTCACAGCAGGATTTGAGTTGAACAAATATTTTAGAAAAACAACCTGAAAGTATTTTTTATTATTCAGATTTATATCCGCTTTAGCAGCAATAATAAGATCTGTAAAATTGACATTAGCTGGGCAGACTTCGATACATTTTCTACAGTTTAAGCATGAATACATTTTTCCGGAGAGATTTTTTGTAAAAGTTAGGTCTTTGGTTAGCAATCCATTGATCAAGCTGATCCTACCTCTGGTAGAAGATGATTCAATTCCTTCTTCTAAAAAGACAGGGCATACTGTTCTGCAAGTACCACAAAGTGTACAAATATCAGTTTCAGCAGAATATTTTTTTAAATATTTTAATTCTGCCATTCAGGTTTTTCCATGAAAATAGTTTCAAGTAAAGAAATTTCTTCGAAATTCTCATCATAGAACTCAATGCTGAGATCTAAATAAAATATTCTATCATTTTTCTGAAGTAGATCAGGTAATTTAACGAAGTCTTTTTGTGTAGTGATAATATATTCTGCAGATGTTTCTAAAATATTATCTATATCTGTAGTTGAATAAGAATAATGATCTGAAAAAGATCTCTGACCGATGACTTTCATATCTTTAAAAGATGAGAAAAAATTCTCAGGATCACCAATTCCGCAAAACAGAAATAGGTTGTTTAATCTTATGTCTTCGAGTTTCATCTCTTTTTTATTGTTTCTGATAGTATCTGCATTAATCTTTGAGATGATTATTTTTTTACGGAATCTTTTCAAATAGTCGATTCTAGGATTTAAATTATTATCAACTGTGTTTACCTTAGATAATACTAATATATCAGCAGAATTAAGTCTTGTTACATGATCTCTCAAGATGCCAAATGGTAGAAGAAATTTATTGCCAAGGAATCTTCTTTCGTCTATGAGAACTATGTCTAAGTCTCTTTTTATTTTTCTATGCTGAAAAGCATCATCAAGTACTATAAATTCAGGATCGAAATTATCAATTGCGAAATTTGCGGCATCAACTCTATTGCTATTACAAATTGTCGGAGCATTTGTTGATGATGCAATAATAAACGGTTCATCACCGGAATTTTTAACATTTCCCAGCATTTTATTTCCATCATGAACTACAAATTGTTCATCATTGTCACGTTTATAACCTCTGGAAATCACAGCAGCTTTCTTATCAGCAGATATTAATTCATTTACAAGACTAATAACGGTAGGTGTTTTTCCTGTTCCACCGACTGAAATGTTACCTATAGAAATAACTTTACTTGAAATTTCGTGTGATTTTAATATTCCTGAATTGTAAAGTATATGACGTAAAATAACTACAAGTGAGAATATCAATGATAATGTCAATAGCAGTGGTGATAATATATAGAATAATATTTTATTTTTAAACAATGCCATAAACCATAAATAAATTTATTTTAAAGTGAACCAATCAAGTTCAGCCACGATAGAACCAAAGAAAAGTTTTGTCTCCATTTTGACAGGCATTTTTCTCTCATCATCTGTAATCCAAACTTTTACTTTTCCATCTTTCTTAAAAACACCACCATCTGCCATTATAGGTTCAACGACAAAACATTTAAATTTCCCTGCTTCTGTCTTAATAGTTTCTTTTTTAAGCACTAAAACCTTGATATTATATATTTTTGTGTTATCTGTTGCAGGGATAAGTATTTCTTTACCTACTTTCAAGTCCTGCATTCTCACATAGAATAATGCAGACAAGGCATCTATAACATTTGGTGGTATCTTAATTTCTTTATTCTTATTTTTTTTACCTTTTTTCTTCCTGAAATATTTGGCAATATGTTTATCCTGGTCATAATCAATTTCAATATCCACATTATAAGATCCTTCTCTTAGATGCTTTTCAAAACGAACTGATCTTATAGAATCTTTATCGAAGTATGATTTTGTCCAGTCTCTTACCTTGTAAACCCAATTAAAAGCATTTCTTGATTTAGCGGTAGTTTTGAAAATAAAACAGTCTTTTCCTTTGAAATGTTTGTTCTCTCGAGTTTCAATAGTTGCGTATCCTGCCAAAATATATCCATAGCTTACTTCAAAATGAAGGTATTCTCCATTTTGGAAAGGGAAAGTCCTCACTTTCAATGAATCATTGTTTTCCTGTGAATAAGATGTAGCGAAGTAAATGATTAAGAATATGTATAATAGTTTTTTCATAATAGGCCTTAAGATATGATGGCTCTGTTACCATCTATTTTTATTATTTCTGCAAGTTCTTTGCCTGAATAATTGTTCCTTTTTGTTAAAAATGAGAGTATCATAGAAATATTCAGACCAGATATTGTAATGATCCTATCACTTGATGAAGAAACTTTTTTGGATGCTATAAAACAGCTTCCACCTGGAAAATCAGTAGCAAGTATATAAAAATTATCAGGGTCTTTGACAGTGATATCTGTTATTATACCAATAATATCAGCAAGCGAGAGATCTTTATTTGAAATAGCTGAAATAAATTCAGGTGAAAAATCTCCAATTATTTTTTTTGCAGTGTTCAGGAGTTCTTGCCCAAGGTCACCATGAGATATGATGAGCATTTTATTCATAATCTTTACTCAAATATGAATTTAGTTTTTTTTGTCTTTTCATTTTACGGATAAGAAGTTTATTAAATTCTTTTGCTGCATTATAACCATAAACTTTTAAATGTAGATTAAGGGCAATTGTTTCTGCGATAACAGTGATATTTTTTCCAGGATAGATCGGTAATTTTACCCTCGGAAGTTCGACACCTAATATCTTAATATTTGTATCTTCTTCTCCGACCCTTTCATAATTTTCATTGGTTTTCCAATCTTCCAAAAGTATTACCATCTCAACCCTTTTTTGTATCCTGATCGCCCTTGTTCCAAACATCTCTTTAACATTTATGATCCCCAAACCACGAATTTCCATGAAAGGTGTATAATCTCCATGATTTGTACCCATTAAAACTTGATCGCCTCTCTTTGTAATAGTAACAACATCATCTGCAACAAGTCTGTGACCTCTTTCAACCAAGTCAAGGGCGATTTCACTTTTACCAATGCTACTTCTACCCATTATCAAAAGTCCAGTACCGTAAACATCTACTAAAGTTCCGTGTATTTGAGTTGATGGTGCGAATTTGTTATCTAAGAATTCTATTGTTTTATGATAAAGTGAATGGAAATAAATTGTAGTTTTAAATACTGGAATATTATTTTTCTCGCACATTTTTATAAAATCTGGATGTATCCTTTTTTTCCCCTGACAAATAATTCCCGGAATATCATGTGTACAGAATTTCTCAATATGTGCAATTTCATTCTTTTTTATTCTTTCGTTTATGTAATTTACTTCTGTAGGAGCAAAAACTTGCAAGTATTCGCACTTAAATCCTTTAAAATATCCTGTTAGTGCCAGTCCTGGTTTATTAAGACC
>JAQICF010000167.1 GCA_027858795.1 Candidatus Delongbacteria bacterium
GAATAGGAAATGAAGAATCACATAATATTAGCTTTGTTGTTTACAATATTGCTTACAAGCTGTTCGAAAAACAGTAACGATATCAAAAAAAATCACACTGTAAAAGAAGTTGATGGAATTAAAGTATTTCACAATAAGAATATACCATCTGATCCGAGCTATAAAATAGACGCTAAGAAACTATTTACGATCGAAGGTAGTGATGAAAATTGTACAGATTCTTTGAGAAATTTCTCATTCATAAGATCTACTGTCGTTGATTCAAAAGGAAATATTTTCATTTTAGATCAAAATTTAGCCGAAATTAAGAAATTTTCTAAAAATGGTATCTTTCTAAAAAGTTTTTGTAGACTTGGTTCCGGTCCAGGAGAGATTCAAGGTGGTGCTGCATTATTCTGCTTGAATGATACTTTATTTATTCAGGATATAACTAATCAAAAATATTCAAAATTTACTACAGATGGTAAATATATTGAAAACTTCATGCCTGACATGTTATCACGCTTTCAGTTTGTCACACCTATAGGTACACAATATATGATAACCGATGCTCTTGAATTCAATGAAAGCAAGGATGGATCAATTTTTAGCTTTGATCTACAAATCCGAAATTCGAATTTGAAATTAATTAAAAGTATTGGGTACAATGAATCTAAGTATAATGGACCTATTACAAATTATCATGATTTTGTTCATTCTTTCTGCGTTGGAAAAAATAATATCTATGTTGCAAAAAACAGCTCAAATGAATATAGTATAGACGTTTATGACTTCAATGGTGTTCAAAAATATAAAATAAAAAAAGACTATAGGAAGATATCTATGACTGAAAGTGAAATTTCAGAATATGCAATATCTCAAAGACTTACTCTAGGAGATCGTGAAAATCGTGAATATAAAATTTATTATAAAAAAGCTGTAGATGCAATGCATATGTTCGAAGATAATTACGGTAATCTTCTCGTTCAAGTACCGATTGATCGAAACGAAGAAAATATGGATGATTTCGTGGTAGATGCGTTTAAAAACGGCGTTTTTCTTAACCGCCTCAAAATTGATATTGGCAGAGGATTTGATTTTTATAATTCAAGTCAGCAAAGGTTCTTTATTGGTAATAGAATCTATCATCAGAATCGTGAAGAAAGTTCAGTTACAGTTTTTGAATATTAAAGTTTAAAATTAGGAGAAGTAAAATGAAGAATTTATTTATCATTTTGAGTATAATCTTTGCAACTGCTTGTATAGCTACAGAGAAAGAATCTGAATTCAGTAAAATAGCCAATCAGTACTTCAAAGAATCTATTGAGTCAAGTCCTGATTATGCTGCAAATCTTGGAATTCCTGATGATCTTGGTTTTAACCTTAACAAAGATAAATTGTCAGATGTATCATCAACATTGTATAAGAAATATTATGATCGTTCTAGAAAATTTAAATTACTTTTAGATCAGATAGATGAAAAAACAATATCTAACGATGATAGAACATGTTATGAAATGTTTAAATGGGATAATAATGTTACCCTTGAAACAGAAGAGTTCGCTTATCATAGCTATATTATCACATCATTCTTCAATTTCCACAGCCAATTGATTTCACTTTTGACTGAATATCATTTAATCGAAAACAAAATTGATATTGAAAATTATATAAAAAAATTAGGTATGATAGAAAATCGATTTGAACAATATCATGAGCAATTGGATATTAGAGCAAAAAAAGGTATTTACCCTCCTAACTTTATAGCAGAGATCGTAAAAAGTAATTTAACCGATTTTATTGGTGAAAAACAAATTGGCAAATGTATCTTTTACACTAACCTTTTAGATAAAATAGAAACTATGAATCTTCAGTCAGCAGATAAGGAAAGATACTTAGAGCAAGCAAGTTCGATCATATTAGAGAATGTTTTTCCTGCTTATGAGAAGATGTTGGCAAGAGTAAAAAAAGTAGAAAAATTAACAGATGATAAGGCAGGTGTATGGAAATTACCAGACGGAGATGAATATTACAAAGTTTGTTTACTTTCTCAGACTACAACAACTTTAACTCCGGATCAAATACATCAGATTGGTATCAAGGAAGTAAAACGTATCCAGGATGAAATGTTAACTTTGTTTACAAAATTGGGTCTAAGTGGTGAAAGTTTTGCTGAAATAGAAGGAAATTGGTGGCAATCTTTAAAAACACCTGAAAATAATAAATATAATTATCCAAATAATGAAGAAGGTAAAAATCAGGCAGTAGATGACTACATGAAGATCATTGCAGATGTTAAGGTAAAATTACCTGATTATTTTAGTTTGATGCCAAAAGCAGAAGTTATAGTAAAAAGAGTTCCTGATTATAAAGTCACCGGAGCTGGTGCTTACTATAGTCAGCCTTCATTTGATGGAAAAAGACCTGGCATATTTTATATAGACATGAAATATCCTCCTCGTAAACCCGGAATGAAAACTCTCACATATCATGAAGCTATCCCCGGACATCATTTTCAACTTGCTCTACAAAATGAAATAGAGTATTTGAAATTTTTTAGATCTATTTTCTATTATAATGGATTTATGGAAGGTTGGGCACTTTATGCAGAAAAATTAGCGAAAGAAGAAGGGTGGCATGAAGATATCAATTCAAAATTAAGTTACTTAAATTCTGAATTATTTCGAGCTGTTCGTTTAATGCTTGATACTGGTATCCATTATAAAAGATGGAGTCGTGAAGAGGCAAAAAAAGTAATGAAAGAAAGTCTTGGTTGGGCTTCAATTAACGAAATAAACAGATATTGTGTTAACCCGGGACAAGCTTGTTCGTATAAGATCGGTGAATTAAAGATCGTTGAACTTAGAGAAAAAATGAAAAAAGAATTGAAAGATAACTTTGATATTAAGAAGTTCCATTCTCTAGTTCTTGAAGAAGGGGCGATCCCGTTATTCATTCTTGAAAAAAAGATCAATGACTATTTGACAAGCATAAAAGGAATTTAAAACATGGAAATAATAAAGAATTTCTTAAATGAGTCAGGTATAGTTAAATCATGGCCGTCAAAGAGAAGTAAAAAAGAAAAAGTATTAGAGTATCTTGCTACGAAATTTGAGAAAGATAAGATTTATACTGAAAAAGAAATAAATGAAATACTTAACCAGTGGCATACTTTCAATGACTCTCCCCTGCTAAGACGGGAACTTTATGAATATAAATATCTCGATAGGGAAAAAGATTGTAGCAAATACTGGGTGCGTATTCCGTAAAGACGTGATTTATCACGTCTCTTAAAAAAGGAGAAATAAAATGAGATACAAAATAACAATAATAATAATTTTTATAGTAATTGCTTGTGTAAACGTATTTGCAAATGATGAATACACCAAACGTGAATACTATACAAAAAAAACAGATATTCCACCCGTAATAGATGGAAAAATAAATGATCCTGTCTGGGATAATATTGATTGGGCAGATCAATTCACAGAAAAAGATCCTGATTTTGATACACCACCATCACAATCAACAAAATTTAAAATTCTTTATGATGATGAGTATCTTTACATTGCAGTAAGAGCATATGACACTGAGTCGGAAAAGATCAGTAAGAAGATCTGCAGTCGTGATGATTTTGGAACAGATTGGATAGAAGTAGATATTGATAGCTATAACGATAAAAGAACTGCTTTCAGCTTCAATTCAACTACATGTGGATCTCAAGGCGATGAATATGTCACAGGGAATGGAAACAGTTGGGACTCAAGCTGGAGTCCTGTTTGGTTCAATCAAAGTCAAGTTGATAGTTTAGGTTGGACTACAGAATTTAAAATCCCGTTTAGCCAGTTACGATATACTGATGATGACGAACAAGTTTGGGGTATACAGGTAGGACGAAGAATTCATAGATTCAATGAACGAAGCTATTGGCAAGCAATTCCTCAACATGCTCCATTAGTGAGTAATTATGGGCAACTTCATGGATTGAAAGGAATAAAAAAGTCTTCTAGTCTAGAGTTGATCCCTTATAATGTTTGGAAAGTGGATCATTATAAAAATGATTATGATAATAAACTAAAAGATGGTCAGGACGGTGAGATCAAATTTGGATTAGATGGTAAGTTTAGAGTAACTAATAACATTACTTCAACATTCACTATAAATCCTGATTTTGGACAAGTAGAAGCCGATCCCGCAAATCTCAATCTTTCTGCATTCGAAAATTTTCAGTGGGAACGAAGACCTTTCTTTATTGAAGGTAATGATCTGTTTTATTATTACTGTACCAGTGCCATGTTTGGAGGATACTACTCCATGGATCAATTATTTTATTCCAGAAGAATAGGCCGATTACCCAATGGTTACTCTTCTGATTATGATAAGTCTCCAACAAATACAACTATTTTAGGAGCTGTAAAATTAACAGGGAAACTTGAAAATGGTATGAATATTGGTTTTTTGGAATCCGTAACCGGAAGAGAAAATGCAGAATGGGTTGAAGCGGACGTTCTACATAAACAGGTGATCGAACCGAGAACAAACTATGCTGTAAGTCGTTTTTCTCAGAATTTTAATGAAGAAAACAGCAGCATTGGTGGAATAATTACATCAGTGATCAGAGAACAAAAATATGCTGACGAACTCAGCTTAAACAGAACAGCACACACTGGAGGAGTTGACTTACAGCATAAATGGAATGAGGGAACTTATAGCGTTAATGGTTCATTTACAGCTTCTCATATAACAGGAACAAAAGAAACCATAACTAATGAACAATACTCGTACAATCGCTATTTTCAAAGACCTGATGCAGACCATTTGGAAATTGATGAGAACAAAGAAAGTTTGACAGGGTTTGGTGGTTATTTAAAAATTAGAAAATCTCGCGGAAATATTGTTTGGGAAAACGGTGCAACTTTCAGATCACCTGAACTTGAGCTTAATGATATTGGATACATGCGTTCTGCTGACGTAGTTGCAGGTTGGACTTATGCAGGTCTTAGAACTTTGAAACCGGGAGATCATTTTAAATTTTTAAGTGTAAATTATAACCATCGATATATTTACAATACAGATTTTAAACTAGAAAGTGCGATGTATAACATCAATTCTCATAACAGTTTAATGAATGACTTTTCATTCGGTGGTGGTGTAACCTACGTACCAGAGTTTTTTTCATTTACTGCTTTGGAAGGTGGTCCAACATTAAGATATCCATGGAATGTTAGTGCTGACTTATATCTCAACAGTCCTGAGCAAAAGAAAATCAATTACGGTTTTGGAGGATGGGGTGGATATTCACCTGAAGGATCTGAAGAGAAGTATGGTTTATGGACTTATCTTACTATAAGATTTAATGACAAATTTAGATTTTCTTTCAATCCTGAGTTTATAACAGATACTCAAGGTGATTTTTATTATGATCAAACAGACATTGCAGGAAACAGAGAATATCTTTTTGCAAAACTAAAGCAGGATTATTGGAATTTTAAAATTAATGCAAATTATTGCTTTACTCCAAGACTTTCTCTTAAGCTTTTTGTTTCACCATATGTCGTTGTAGGCAAGTACTCAGAATTTAAATTGATAAATGATGCTGATAACTCAGATAGGAA
>JAQICF010000217.1 GCA_027858795.1 Candidatus Delongbacteria bacterium
TACGTGAAAAATTATTTTCAATCGGTGTCTGATGGAAATGTTGTGTTTGATAATATAACTGTGTTGGACACGATCATAACTTTAAATCATCCGATCTGGTATTACAATCAGAATCATACAGATGAATTATTAGAAGAAAAATTATATGAACTTTATCAGAGTTCCTGGAATAAGATTGCTAGTGATACTTCTATAGATTTCACAATTTACGATACATTTGTAATATTTCATGCAGGTTCAGGTCAGGAATTCAGTGCAGGATACGATGATACACCATTTGATATACCTTCAGTGTTTTTCTCAGAAAACGATCTTTCAAGTACTTCTGTAACTGCTCACGATGGAACTGAGATCAATAATTGTATAATTTTACCTGAAAGCGAATGGCAGATATCAAACGATAAATGGCTATACGCAGGAATGGGTGGAATTTCTACATTGATGTTTGCTCACCGTCTGGGTATTCCTAATCTATATAGTAGTGAAGATGGACAAAGTTGTATAGGAAAATTCGGATTGATGGATCAAGGATCAGGTAATTTTTCTGGCATGATGCCTTCTTCAGTATGTGCCTGGGTAAAGGAACAGCAGGGATGGGCTGATATTCAGGATATTACTTCTTCTCAGGATAGTATTGTTGCTGCTGCAGATTCTACAATATATAGAATACCTATTAATAATGATGAATATTTTTTGATCGAGAATAGAACACCGACGAATTACACTTTGGCAAACTCAGAGATATACGGATACGATAGAGATAGCCTAAGAATTAAATTTTACTATGGTGAATATGGTGTCGAGCGATATGAGATTGTTGATGCAGGATTCAAGACATTGGTTTCAATTCAGGACAATGATTATGATTTCGCATTGACTTACGGTTTTGAAACTGAAGATCCGTACGATCCTCAAACCTTGAGAACAGGTGGAATACTTATTTGGCATATTGACAAACGTAAAACGACAGCAGAAAATATTGTAAATAATACCGTTAATGACGATTACGATAACAGAGGTGTGTACCTTGAAGAAGGTGATGGTTCGTTTGATATAGGTAAAGATTATTGGTTGTTCGACGCAGGTTACGGAACTGAGCTCGGTTGGTATTATGATTTCTTTTCTAAAGGAAATGAAGCTTGGATAAAGTATTCAAATAAAGACCTTGGCGATGTAGAGTTTAGTGGAGCTTCTTATCCACGCTCAGATTCAAATGAAGGAGTAGATACCGGTATAAGATTGTTTGATTTTTCAGGAATAAACAGAAGAATGAGATTCTCATTTGAGATGGAAAATCAACTTACGGGTTATCCAATTGACTCAGGACTTGAAGATGGAAGATATTACCCTTTCTATATTTCAAATCAACTACACCACTTATTTTATAGGAACAATGGTGAATTTAAAGTTATGACAGAAGATTCATTAGTTTATTCTGATAATACCGGGATAACTTTTTCTGATAAGTTTGAACCAATTTCCTATGGTGGTTCTTTGAGAATTGTAAGTTCAGATTCATTAATTATAAGCAGCATTTCGGTTTATGACCAATTGATCGATAATATACCAACTCCAAAAGTAACAGGTCAGATTAAACATGATGCTATACCGACTATTGAAGGATTACGATTTGGGATAGGATCACCATCTTATATTTTTGATTCAAATGAAATATGTGATGTGGCTATAACATTGAACTCTTTTGGATTAAATTACATCGCAGCGATTAAAGAAGATTCACTCTTTATTAGAGATGGTTTTGGTAATCCTACATCAACTTTTCACGATGCTATTGAAGCAAATAGTAAAGTAATTTTATCCGGTCGAACTTATGATGATATCAATGACATCTATATCATAAATAGTAACAGTTTGCTGAAATTTTCTATTGATGGAACTGAAGCAACTTATATAAATGAAATTGATAAAGAGAATATGTCATTATTAAATGATCTTGATGAAGATGGTAATATTGATTATCTCGTAACCGATCAAGGAACGATAGAAGTATACAATGAACACGGTTTTATGGAAAATGGTTTTCCTCTGGATACTAGAGTAGATCAAATTGATAATATTTTCACTTACGAAACTGATGATGGTAAGTTCTGCACTTTCGTGGACAGCGCTATGAATTGTGGATCTTTTTCATATGATGGAGATTATGTAAGGACAGATAATTTTACTCTTGGATCAGATATCAATGATATTGGATTGTTTGAAAGTAATGGTCAAGTGTGTATTTATTCTTATGATAATCTTGGAACACTGAATGCATTTCCATTGCATTTAGGAGATCTAGACTCATATAGAAAACAACAAAATGGATTTATTCAACTTGCAGCTGAAGATGTTTCAACTTCAAGTAGTATTACAGATAAAAAGAGTGTTTATAATTGGCCGAATCCTGCGAAAGGTAATAGTACGAATTTCAGATTCTTTTTGAATGAACCAAGTACAGTCAATATTACGATATACGATCTTAATGGAAACAGGGTCAAGGAATTATCAGAGACTTTCACAGCATCAGGAGATAATTTCGAGATCGAATGGGATGTTTCAAGTAAACCTTCGGGGCTATACACAGCTGTTCTTGAATTTGTCTCAGGAAGTAAGAATGAAAAATATAAGGTAAAGGTAGCGATAATAAAATAATTGTAAAGACGTAGCACTGCTACGTCTCATAACAAAAAAAAATTAGATTGCCACGCACCAATGGTGCTCGCAATGACAAGAAGAACAAAAAATGAAAAAAACGATTTACACATATATACTTCTTATAACAGCAATGTTCAGTTTACTTAACGGACAAATACTGGGTAAGCATAATCATCCTGAGTTGCAGTGGCGAACATTCGATACAGAGCACTTTGTATATCATTATCATAACGGGACAGAGAAAAGTGCAGTCAGATTCGCATCAGTAGGTGAGAATGTTTATGATGTAATAACAAAGTTGTATAATTTCTATCCAGACTATAAGATACATGTAATAGTGAATGATTATGATGATATGGCAAACGGTGGAGCATACTATTATAATGATAAAATGTCACTATGGGCTCCTGCTTTTGATACGATCCTTCGTGGAGATCATTTCTGGTTCACAAATCTATTCACACATGAATTTTCACATATGATACAATTGCAAGTACCTAGAAAAACTTCTAAGATGTTCCCTGGGATATATCTTCAATGGACAGGTTATGAAGATGAGAAAAGGGAGGATGTCTTGACGGGATTCCCGAATGTACTTTCCTCTGCAAATATACCTATGAATATTATTCCACCATGGTTCGCAGAAGGGGTTGCTCAGAATCAGGATCCTGATTCATTACATTATGATTTCTGGGATGCGAACAGAGATATGCTGTTAAGAGAGCGAATCTTAGAAGGAAAAGAATTAAAATATGCTCAGCTTGGAGATTTTTACAACAGAAGTTCTCATGAAGCCGAAAGTATTTATAATACTGGTTTTGCATTTGTAAGATATATGTTCAAAGAATACGGTAAAGATGTACCTTATAGAATTTCAGAAGAGATGGGTAAGTTCTTTTCATTTTCTTTTGAGGAAGCAGTAAAGAGAGTAACAGGTAAAAGAGGAGATGAACTATACTCCGACTGGATAAATAGTGTCAAAGATGATTATAAAGCAAAGATAAAGAATGTTGAAGCTAACCTTGTAACAGGTAAAGATATCTCAGATTCTGCTTTTGTAAACTCACATCCTAAATTCTCACCTGATGGAAAGTATCTGGCATTCTTATCTACTAAGGTAGGCGGAGAGCCTTCATTCTATCGTAGAGATATACATATTAAGGATTTGGCGACAGATTCGATAAAGTTTACAGTTCCGGCAGTCATATTTTCATCATACTCATGGTCGCCTGACAGCAAATCAATATATTTTTCAAGATCAGATAAGCACAGTATCTACGGCAATAATTTCTTGGATATATTCCACTTTGATATTAAAGAGGAAGAAGAAGAAAAGCTAACTCATGGAATGAGAGCCGCAAATCCTGAAGTGTCACCTGATGGTAAAAAAATAGCATTTGTTTCTACTCATGACGGAACAAGAAATCTTTATATTTATGATATCCAAAAAGATGTTGCAATAAACCTTACAAAGAAAGATGATGGAACTCAATATTTCTTGCCGAGATGGAATAAGGATGGATCTAAGATACTCATAGACAGATCCGTAATTGAATTCGGAAAAGATATCGTAGAAGTTGATACAACAGGCAATGTTACGACGATTATTTCAACAAAGTTCGATGATAGAGATCCAGTTTATTCGCCTGATGGTAATTCAATATATTATTCGAGTGACAGAACGGGAATATTTAATATTTACAGAAGAAATATTTCTACACAAGAAGATGAATTGATAACAAATGTAAGAGGTGGGGCATTCTATCCTGAACTGCAGAATGATACACTTGTTTATGTTAATTACAACGGAATAAAGACGAATATTTATTCGTTGCAGGATTTGCAATCAATAGAAGAGTCAAAAGCAAAATATATTGATTATCAAATTCCTAATAATAATTTCTTAACATTTGAACCGATCGATTATCTAAAAGATTCTAGAAGATATGCCAATGATTTCCAAAGTATAATGATCGTTCCAAGATTAGCCTTTGATAATAATAATTTCAAGCCTGGAATATATTTCTTTCTAAGTGATTATCTTGATAAAGTATCCTTGTTCGGTGGTTATAACAGAGGTTTAAATGGTGATTCTGATCTGTTTGCAATGACTGAGTTCAAGTTCTTATTGCCTACTATTTACGCAATGGGATTCAATATGGTCAGGAATGATGAGAATACTTTTATCAATGACAGAGTTATCGTTGAAACAGATAGTTTGCCTGACGGAACAGATATTGCCATTTATGAAGTTAACGACATAGATTTTACTTACGATATAATGGAATTGGATTTTGGAATAAAAGTACCGTTTACTCTAAAACCTAAGGTGTTTGGTTATCCACTTGGTGAGTTGGATGCGGAAGCTTTTTTTGCTTATGTAAGAAGTGATGCAAGTGCCGATTATGGTGATTTTGTTTTAACTTATACATATTTCAAAGAGAAAAGTTACAATGTTAAGCTGAATCTTTACAGCAATAAATTCAGGTTCAATCACTACATAAACAGAACTTTCGGTAGAGATATCACATTTACATACTCAAGACATATTACTGATTTTATAACAGGTTTTTCACTGAATTCTGATTATGGAACATTGCAGGAAGATTATAAGAAGTACAATTATAATCAGTATAATCTTGATTTAAAAGAATACTTTAAGTTGCCTTTAGAGTCAGGATTAACAGTAAAAATGAAACTTTCATATTTAGATGATGAAAATATTGATTCTTTTTATTATAATTACATCGGTGGATTAACAGCATTACAAGGTTATTCCTTCTATAGTTTAGGTGGAACAAAAACTGCGTATATGTCAACTATGATTAGATTCCCGATAATTCAAAGAACAGATAAATTATTCGGTATATATAATTTCAAGAATCTGTACGCAGGAATATATCTGGGAGCTGGTACAGCATGGACACATGAAACAATGTCTGATTCTTTCAAAGATCTTAAAAAAAGTGTTGGAGTTAATCTGAGATTATTCGGTACATTGTTCTATGGTTTTCCTCTTTCAATAGAATACACAGCTGCTTATGGATTGGATGAATTTGTAAATGAAGATATTACTTATGGGAAAGAAGTAAGAAGTTATTTAACAGTCTTGTTTGACTTTATTGATTTCTAAGAGGGTCTAGGGTCAAGGAATTAGAGGTAAGTAGGCTTGTCACCCTGAATTTATTTCAGGGTCTAAATAGGATTAAGGGATAGATGCTGAAATAAATTCAGCATGACAGAAAAAACAAATTGGAACAAGGGGTTTCAACCCCTTGCAATAGCGAGGTGAAAATGATGAAAAATAAGAGAATATCAATTATAGTGATGATACTTGCGTTATCAATATCGATGTTCAGTCAAACTATAAATTATAACGGTATTTCAGATATCATGTTAGCACAGAGTGATGATGCAGTTGAGAGTGATGAAACTGAAGCATCTACTCCAAGAATAAAGAGTAAGAAGAAAGCTGTATATAAAGATAATATGAGCCCGATGATAGCTTCAGGTCTGTCCCTTTTATTACCTGGTGCAGGTGAATTCTATGGTAAAGATTATATAAGATCAGGTATTTTTTTAGGTATTGAAGCAATTGCTGTGTCAATGTGGTATGTTTACGATTCGGATGGAGATGATTTTACTTCTGAGTTTGAAACATTTGCCGATGGAAATTTTAGCGAAGATCGTTATTATGGTGGGTTGATGGGAATGTCACAGAATTTCTTAGATTACATGAATGAATCTGATTGGATAAATGCAGATGAAGTATATAGTTTAGAATACTTTAGTAACAGAGATAATTGGACTTACGGGGATTTAATAAGTGATTCCTTATCTATAGTTGATATGCTTGAATTGTCGTTTAAAAGTGATAATACGGAAACTACTGGTATTGTAGAAGGTTTCAATGGAGTAAATATATATTTATATTATTTAGATGATGTTTTTAAACAGTTTACTCATAATCTACCGAAAACTAAAACCCAGCAGTATTATGAAATGGTTGGTAAGTATCATCAGTTTGCTTGTGGATGGAGCGATTTTGAAGGGTATAGCTACAACCCTGATGGTACAGTTGAAATGATAGACGAACTGGTAATAAGTACTGCCGGAGATTCAACTTATGTTAGCAGACCAAAACTTGTAGAAGATGGGACAATGGATAGTTTTAATTATAGCGAAGATAGTGGATATAATTCAGCCGCTCATGTTGACTATTATGAAGATTTAAGAAACGAAGCGAATATAGCTTATGAAGTAGGTCAAAATTGGTTGATGGTAACACTTCTTAACCATGTTGCATCGGCATTTGATGCTGCGTATGTGATCAAATCAAAGTATTCAATAGAGACTAAACTAAGAATAGAAAACAATGATAAAGCTGATGCATTAGGACTAGACAATTATAAATTAACTTATTCGGTCAACTGGTAGGATATAATGAAACCAGCATTTAAAAAATATATTTCTTTATTGATCATATTCTCAATAATGAGCGTTGTATATGCCCAGGATATAAGACCAATTAATAATTTCGATAAATTAGAAAGAGATATTCCATTTATCAGAGATCGTTACGGAAAAGATAAAAAGGATGCAAAGAAAAGAGGCGATGGATTTAAGTATTTTATGCGTTCTTTATTAGTTCCGGGTTGGGGAGAATATAAATTAGGTAGGAAGAAAGAAGCTGCAGCTTTCTTAATAACAGAGTTAAGTTTGATAGCAGTTGCTTCAGGATTTAAATATTATTCTTCTATCAGAGAAGATGATTATAAAGATCTTGCTGTAATGCAAGCAGGTATAGATCCATCTGGTAAAGATGACAGGTATTGGATAGACATTGCAAATTATGATAATGTTGAAGATTACAATGCTCAGAGAAATATTAACAGAGATTATGAGAATAGGTATGACGACCCTTCAGATTCCTGGGATTGGTCATCTACGACCGTAAGAGAAGATTATGATGATATCAGAATATCTTCAGAAAATGGAAATACAAGATTTTATTACACAATTGGTGCGATAGTATTAAATCACTTCGTTAGTGCAATAAATGCCTCATACAAAGTGCCTATCGTTAAGACAGAGATAATTCAGTCTCTGGATACATCAGGTGATATAAAAAATAAATTACAACTAACTTATGAATTTTAGATAGATTATGGGTGCAGGAATAATTATAATGATCATTGTACTGCTGTTTTCAGTAGTATTTCATGAAGTTTCTCATGGAGTAACAGCTTTTTATCTTGGTGATCCTACTGCGAAAAGAATGGGAAGACTTACTTTAAATCCTGTTCCGCATATTGATCCGATGATGACAGTTATGCTACCATTGATGCTGGGATTATTATCAGGTTGGACAATAATGTTCGGAGGTGCTAAGCCGGTGCCGGTAAATCCTTTTAACTTCAAGAATATGAAAAGAGATATGGCTATCACAGCTGCTGCCGGTCCTCTTTCTAATCTTACTTTAATAATAGTTTCGATCATTTTATACAAACTGCTTTTATTTGTCGGACTTGATAGAATAGATCCATACATCATTTTCGATCCAAGATCTCAAACTTATCTTGAGAGCTTTTTTTTCTATGCAGTTCTGA
This sequence comes from Candidatus Delongbacteria bacterium, assembly GCA_027858795.1. The sequence goes on from JAQICF010000217.1 coordinate 8,268, forward strand.
TAAATACAGTTCTGATGGTATTCAATTTATTTCCAATACCTCCATTGGATGGCTCAAAGATCCTTATGGGATTTCTGAATCATGAACAAGCGGATAAATTTGAATCGGTCAGTAGATACGGGATAGGAATTCTAATTGGTTTGTTAGTATTAGGGAATATTTTTAATTTTTCAATATTTGGATTAGCCATATTTCCAGTGGCAGAATTTTTTATAAAAATATTATTTTTATAGCTGAGGTAAGATTTGTTCTTCGAGTCACATGCACATCTATATTTTGAACATTATGATGAGGACAGGGACAAACTTATCAATGAATTATTTTCTTCAGAGATAGATGGAATTATTAACGTTGGTGTCGATATTGCGACATCTTATAAATCTATAAAACTAGCAGAAAAATACGAAAAAATATATGCTGCTGTTGGCTTACATCCTACTGACCTGAAAAGTAACTCTGATGATGATATTAAAGAACTCAGAGAACTCTTGAAGCATGATAAGGTTGTTGCACTAGGAGAAACAGGATTAGATCTCTACTGGGACAAAGTGCCTTTAGAAACTCAGAGAAAGTATTTCATCAAACAACTTGAAGTTGCTCTTGTAGAGGATAGGCCGGTTATTATCCATAGTAGAGATGCAGAAATAGAAACTTTGAAAGTTATTAACGAAGTCTCAGATAAATACTCAGGTGTATTTCACTGTTATGCAGGATCTACGGAAACAGCTTTAATGCTGATAGAAAAAGGATTTTACATTTCTTTCACTGGGAATATCACTTATAAGAATAATGACAGAGAAGAAGTTATCAAAGCGCTTCCACTGGACAAATTATTGTTGGAAACAGACTCACCATTTTTAACACCGGTTCCTTTCAGAGGTAAGAGGAATGATCCATCTAAATTAAGATATATTGCCCAGAAAATAGCTGATCTGAAAAATGTCAGTATAGAAGAAGTTGCTCGGGTAACGTCAGAGAACACACGGAAATTGTTTCGGATCAATTAACAATTAATATTTATCATACAAATATTAATTATTTTTATTATATTTAAAAGATATGAAGCTGTGGATAGTGTTACATATTATATTAGTTTCAACGTTGTCTTTTTCTGAGATGAGAAACGATAAGCTAAACTATTTGAATAATACATTTATGTTCAAACCGATGATATTATCTGAAGCAAGTGATTTTAGTGTTCTTTTATTAAATAAAGTGGATTCATCAAATACAGTATTCTCTGTTAAGGAACAAGAGTATTTGTCGTCTTTTCAGGAGCAATTCAAAGATTATCCGATTATTCTATATTTAGATGATATTTATCAAAATTTTTATCGGTACAGTAGTATTAACACAGTGTTATTTCAGAACGAAGATAATTTACTTAGTCTTTTATCAAATTATGATGTCAGCTGCAGTAAAATAAAACTATCGATCAAATACAATTTTAAATAAAATATATCCCGTTCATACCTTATTTTAAACATTTTATCACTGCTAAATTGTAGAATTTACAAAAATAATATAGTTTTCATACTTTCTGATAGGTAAAAATTTAAAATATCAAATAGAAAGAGGGTGAAAATGAAAAAAGTGATCTTGTTTGGCATTGTTGGAATGTTTTTGATCTTGAGGGGAAGTTTATTAAAGCAAAAAGATTGGAATTTTCTCCTGATATAATGGTAAAGTTATCAGATAATAGAATTGTTGCTTCAACCTGGAGTCAAAAATACCAAGAAGATAATTCAATTGAGGTTAAAATAAACATCCTGCTTATGGATGAAAATTTTACTGAGATTAAAACAATTGATAAAATACATGAAATAGTCAACAATAGTGTAGCCGTTGAATCTCAATTTTATCCTTTTATATGTGGTAATAATGAAGAACTTTATATTACATGGATAAGTACAGATGAATATAAAATAAATGTTTATCATTCTAATACAGGTGATAAAAAATATCAGATTAAAAAGGATTATAAAACATTTTATTACAGCGATATAGAAATGGATCGTATGAGTGAACAAAATAAAGTAGATATGAAAAAAATCTATGGTAATATTAAAAAAAGAGCTATAAACGAAATTTTTATGGATAAATATAATAGATTATGGGTTTTGAGTACTAAGGAAAGAAATTCGGGTAATCTTTTAGATATGTATGCTGATATTTTTTTAGAAGGGATCTACCAGAACACTTTTCATTTTAAAGATCTTGTTTATATTGTAAGTATTTAGGTATAAATAAAATAAACAATTAATACAATTGCGACACAAACAGCTTCAAAAACAATTAGAGTTGTAAAATATGTTAAAATGTTGACATTAATCATATTTTAATGTTGACATTAATCATATTTATAGGTATTTTGAAGTGTGCATAAAACCGTTTGTAAAGTTTGTGTATCAAAAGAAGAAGAAAATATAACGTAAATCATGTGAGGAGGAAAAGTGAAAAAAATCATAGTTGTTTTACTCGTGTTCGTAGCTATGCTATCTGCAGCAATTGTAGAACAGGACCGGGCAAAGCAAGTTGCGGAGAATTACTACAAAAACTATGCACCAACTGCTGTAAAAGGCAATGAAGTGCAGAAAATTCTTACAAAAGAGTATCTTGGACAACCTACATGGTATGTTGTTCAATTTACAAAAGGATTCGTGATTGTGGCAGCAGAAGATAATGTAAGACCTATTCTTGGTTATTCTTTTACCAGCCCTATTGACGAAGATATTTACAACATGAGTAACCCGTTTGTTAAAAGATTCAGCGCTTATGACAAGCAAATCGTTCATGTAATAAGAGAACAAAACATGATCGTACAAGACAAACAACGAAGCTGGAAAGATATTGAGAATAATATATTCGCTCAATCATCTTCGAAATCGTCAAAAGGTCCATTGACACAGGATACATTCCATCAAGGTTATCCTTTCAATGATCAATGTCCAGGAGGAGCACTTGTAGGTTGTGTTGCTACTTCATTTACAGAGATAATGAGATATTGGGAAGGTCCTGCAATAGGTACGACTACTCTTATTAACTCTGATACTCAAGGTGCTGTAACAGCAAGCTATAATATTCCTACATCAGAAAGAATTTATGATTGGACTCTTATGCAGGGATTGAGTGGAGGTGATTATGATACTCAGGAGAAAATTGACGAAATAGCAAAATTTAGTTTACATACTGGTGTTTCTGTTGATATGGACTGGGAAGTGGATGCTAGTGGAACCCTTAACTCCTTAGCAGTAATTGTTGGAGATTGGGGATTTACTGATGCTGCTTTTCTAGATTATGGAACAATAACTGATTCTACAGTAGCAACTACTTTAATCCAAACAGAAATCAATGCTAATCGACCTTTAATGTGGGGTGGATATGGACCTGATGGTGGACATGCATTTGTTTTAGACGGATATGATGTAGATGCTATAAATAATAAGTACAAATATCACTTTCAATGGGGATGGGGTGGATCCTATAACGGTTGGTTCCAACTTAATGACCTTACTCCAGGAGTAAGTTCTTTTACTGAAGGTCAAGATGCGTTTTATCAACTAGAAGTTGATGGATTTGCACAACTACGACCTTATCCTGAAAGTCTAGCGGCAACTCCAAATAGTTCAGGTGATGTGACTCTGACTTGGAATGCTCCTAATATTCAAGCCGGAGATGGAACTTTGGTTGACTACGAAATTTACAAAGGTGGTGTTTTCCTAGCAGCAATAGGAGGTACTACAAGAACTTATATTGATCCTGCTTTACCTGAAGGGGATTATGAGTATGTAGTTAGAGCTATTTATACAAGTCCAGATGGAAGTTCGTTTCCTTCGAATATAGCTAATTGTAGCGTAGTTCCAAACCCGCTTTATCCTGCGCCGATAGCTTTTAATGCGACAAGTATTAGATATAACAGACAAAAAATTGATTTGACATGGACTAAACCATTTACAGGATCTTCTCTGTTCACAGATGGTTTTGAAGTTGGAAATGTTCAAGCATCTGATGTTGCTGGATGGATCCAAAGAGGCTCATTCCAGCTTGATGAACCAGGTATGGTATGGCATGAAGTAATTGGTAATGCTGATCCTGATGATCAAGGATTTGTATGTTCGGAAACTACTACACACACTGGAACTTATAGTATGTTGACGAATGATAATAACATAGGATCAGATTATTACTTTGCTTTTCCTGAAGATGCAATTACTTTAGGAGCAGGTAGTATGATGACATTCTGGTATCTTCAGGAAGTAGCGGGTGCTACTCATCATTTCGTGCTTTATAACGGAGATTTTACAGAATCAGATCCTTCTCCTTTCATAACAGTAGTAGAAACAGCTCAGATGCCTGCAGTTGCTGGTTTAAATGTTTGGGCAGGACAGTATTATGTAGATTTATCAGCATATACTGGTACTTATTATGTAGGTATCGTAAAAGAACAAACGGGTCTTTGTGCAAACAGATATGATGACTTCTTTATAGGTAGTGATACTTATCCTAATCCTGTTGAAGATCAACCTACTGAATTTCAAATTATGAGAGATGGTTCTTTAATTGCTACTGTTCCTTGTACAGGAGTATTGCAAAGTTACATAGATACTGATTTTGCTGACGGTTGGAATTCGTATTATGCACGAGCAGTATATCCAGGACCAAACTACTCGATTTCTGGTGCAACATCTTCTGCGTGGATGGATGCAAATCCAGTTCCAATTTATCTAGATGGTTCGTATAATGATGTAAATGCTGAAATTGATCTTGCTTGGTATGCTCCAGGTCACTATCCTCCACATTGGTTCGGATGGGAATTCGAAACAGATGATTGGTGGTATCTTGAATTTGCAGATAACGAAGTATACGCAGCCAGAACATTTTTCACAGCAGAAGCTATGGACATGAACTACCCTGTGTTCGTATCTGAAATAACCTGTGCTTTCTACGAAGATGCTGGTGTTAACGATTGGGTAAGTGATCAATTCAGATACTCAATTGGTACCGGTTCAGGTAATACACCAAATGTTATTTACACATCAGGAACAATGACTGCACTTCCAGATGGAGAATTCATCGATTGGGTTCTTCCAGCTGAAATTGAGTTCAATGAACCTTGGTATGTAGAAGTTCAGTTCATAAATACAACATCAGCTACTCCAAGTCCAATGACATTAATTCATGAGGAAGGAAATGGTGTGGCTTGGAATTCAGTTTGGTGGTATTCAGGCGATGGTGGTGAATATGATGAAGGATGGTATGCGTATACTTATAACTCACCATATGGTTCTGAAGATTTTATGTTCTATTGCTATGGATATAACAATGAGCCAACTATCACAAAAAATAGTACTCCTGTGGTAGATCCAAATTATAAACCTCAATCAATTGTTGAAAAAAAGACATTCAAGGGTAATGACTTTACAACATTAGATGCAGGAATTAGTCATGTTCAGCCTAAATATAAACCTCAAGTAATGCCTCTAAGTTCTAGTAAAGCTCTTGCTAGTTACAATATATATAGAGAGGGTGTTAATATAGGTAACACTGCAAATAAGTTTTACTCAGATACAGCCCCTTTAGTATTTGATGCAACTTACTATGTAACTACTGTTTATACAGATCCTGTAGGTGAATCTGGACCTTCGAATGAAGCTGTAGTTGGAGCTCCTGCAATTATTGAACCACCAGCTGCTATTGCTGAAACAGTTGCAGTGTCAAGTACTAAAGATGCTTCTTTTGACATTGGCAATTCAGGTATAGGTAACTTAGATTACACAGTTTCTTATGCTTATGAAGGATACTTATCAACTGTTGTAGGTGGTCTATTTCATGAGAATGATTTTTCTACATTCCCAGGAACAGGTTACACTACTGTAAACTTTGTTGATGGTGGTGGTGATGCATATATCGTTGGTAGTAGAGATATTGTTGTTGGATCATTAACATCAGGAACATTCGATACATCAATTGGTGCTAATGTATATCTTGACTTTGATCAAAATTTTGTTGCAAGTGCAAGCTCGATATCAGTTTCTTATTACAACGGTGGATCTTGGACTGAGATCTATACATCAACGGCATCAACTACGGCATCTCAGCATATTTCATTGCCTGATGGTTCAGTATCTACTCAACTGAGATTTGAGGGAACTTTTGGAAGAGCTGGAGGACTTAATGGAAGTTGGACTATAGATAATATCTCAGTTACTGGAGATCAAATCATACCTTACACATGGTTGTCATTAGCTAATCCAACTGGTACTGTTACTAGTGGTACCACTAACGCTATCAATTACACTTGTGATACAGATGGACTTATTTTAGACTCAGTGTACGTTGCGAACGTTACAATTACATCAAATGATACAACAGCTTCACCTAATGTAATACCGTTCACATTAACTGTTGGTAGTGCTGGTGGTGAACCAATTATTCCTGCGGTACCTGCAAATGTAGTAACAAGCATAGTAGGAACAGATCTAGTAATAGACTGGGATGATTCAGCTGATGCAACAGGATATGATGTTTATTCATCAGATGATCCTTATGGAACATTCACTTTAGTTACTGGTGTTAC
>JAQICF010000237.1 GCA_027858795.1 Candidatus Delongbacteria bacterium
TGACATGCTTAACAACAGCACTGTAAGAATCATTACAACTTTTTTCATTTTGTTCTCCTTTTATTTATTTTCACTTCTTTTTCTCCTCGCTTTCACGCATAAAATTCGCGCTTTGTTAACAACCTGTGAATAAATTAAACAATTGTAAGGCATTTGTCAAGTATTTTTTGTAAGGAAGGCAGGGACGCTTTCTAACTAAAATACCCATAATAAAAAAGACCGATCAAATTGATCGGCTTTACGAATCTAAAATACAATGAATTACTTTTTAATAAGATTGAATGTGTAGATCGCTCCCAATCCGAAAGCAATACCAGGATCAGCATCATCACTTGTAAGATCCATTGACATACCAAGATTTGCATAAACATCAAGTTCAGGTATTACATAGTAACTTGCCACAGCATCAATCATAAGGTAATTATACATACCTTCATCATTTCTGCTCTCTTCTAATTCTTCTATCTCAAAGTCTAAACCAGCTTGAAGGTTAAATTTCTCATTGAAATCCTTAACGAAATCAACACCAATGTTTACTTTAGTGTCTTTAGCTAATGGTTCTGTATCAGAACCTTCATTTAATTGGTAAGTGTACTTTAAGTAGGGCTTTACCATCATAGCATCTGCGTAGTAAGCATAGCATCCTTCAACACCAAAATACATTGGTAATTCTTCTGTATCGTCACCATCAACTGATTCCATAACACCCATATTGAATACACCGTAGAATGCCATTCCTTTTTCGAATAGGTTCCATGGAGTCAAACCATGCATGTCAATTTCCCTGTTGTCAAAACCAAAGTTAGCAAACATATCTAAGTTCATGTAAGGTTTAGCATCTGCATCTTCGTCTTGATCAGTCATACTTGCGTAACCAAATGGAAGTCCTACTTTAACAAACAGATTGTTAGGCAAATAGAATTTACCCATTGGTTCTAGTTGAATTCCTAAAGCACTTGCATAGCAGTCTTTAGTAGCTTCCGTTTCGCCATCCACAGTATACTGGGACATTATATACATAAGACCACCATGTAAATACAACTTAAACATATCACTTGGTTTTGCTTCGAATTTGTACATTACAGCAGGTACTGTAAAATTCATTACTTGGATATCAGCATCATATGCCCACATGTCATAAAATGCTGAATATGAACCCATACTAAAATCTGCACCTGCTTCTACTTTGTGTTTAGTTATGTCCATTGAGTACGATGCTGCTAGCAATAATATTACTGCCAGTGTTAAGAATTTCTTCATTTTGTTCTCCTTTTATAATTTTTAGTTCTTTTCTCCTCTCGCTCTCACGCATAAAATTTGCGTTTTGCTAATAACCTGTAAATAAACTAAACAAATGCAAACCATTTGTCAAGAATTTTTTGTAGAGAGCACAGGAATGCGTTCCAACTAAAATACCCATATAAAAAAAGACCGATCAAATTGATCGGTCTTACATTATATATGTTTTAAGCAAATGAAACTTATTTGAACATCAATGATCCACCAAGTTCAAACTTATAACTAGGCTCTGCATCAGTACTTGTTAAATCCATATTTAATTCAAATCCACCATATATATCAAATATAGGTAATGGATAATAATGTCCATTTGCACCAAATACTAGATAATTATAACCACCGTTTCCTGCAAGATCAGTTTTTTCAAGCTCTTCAACCTTAAATCCAAAATTTGCGCTTGCATGAACTTCTTTTATTACATCATAGGCAAAAAGAAGATTTAGATCAATAGTGGTATCTTTTCCACCATCACTCCAAGTATCATTCATCTGATAACTATAATCAAGTCCCATCTTTACCATCATATTTTCTTTCTTAACCAAATGAGAATAACATCCTGATATTCCAAAATATCTTGGTTCAGTAGATAGGTATGCATTATTTTCATTAGGTCCAGATACAGTTTTGATCAAACGTTCATCATAAGTTAAATATGCAGCCCATCCTTGCTCAAAAGAATCCCAAGGAGTAAGAAGATGCTGATCAATTTTTCTGTTATCGTATCCTAAGTTCATCATTATATCAACAGTCCGGACATGTTCAGCAGGTTTACCTACTTCCTGAGGACTTCTAGATCCACTATAAATTGGCAAAGCACCTTTTGCAAAGAAACCATCCATTTTTAAAATTTGTTTTGGCAGGTAAAACTTCAACATTGGTTTTACACCAAAATAAAACTCTGTTGCATACCTATCCAGTGAATCTGGGACTTGACCATCTTCTGTTGCTTTGTCTAATTTATATCCAATACTTGGATGAATATAAATCTTAAACAATTTTCCAAGCATCATCTCCAATTTGTAATCAACCGAAGGGATGTTAACGAAAGTCATCTCATTAGATGGATCACCTGCATCAAAGTCGTAAAAATATCTGAAACCACCGACCAACTCATTCTTTGTAATCCCTGCAAACATTGAAACTGAGAACAGAAACACTGCTAATATTACTACAGATTTCCTCATTTTCGTTCTCCCTTTTTTTATTTTAATTTATATTATTCTTCTGGTACGATTTTATAGCCTTTTAATTTAACTATGAGTTAAGCTTAAGTCAAGTTAAAAATTTGATAACAATTCGATTTATGTATAAAAATCATAGTTTATTTATGTTTTATTGAGGTAATTTTACTTTTCCTGAAAAATAAGCCAATATCTTTCTCGGTAATACTTTTGAAACAACTCTCAAAAAGTTCATTTCATATCCATAAATTGATACTGATTTTCTTTTCATAGAATCTTTTATAGCTTTTCTGACGATTTTTATAGGATCTTGAATATTAAACCCGTTGACTTTCTTCTCTGTTAAAGATTTAAAAAATTCTGTTGATGCTGGGCCTGGACATACTGCTGTAACACTAATATTTCTTGATTTCAATTCTTCATTCAAAGAATACGAAAAACTCAATAAAAATGCTTTAGTCGCGGCATAAACAGAAAAGTAAGGCAACGGAGCATATGCGGCAGAAGATGCAACATTGATAACATAACTTTCAGTATTCATAAATGATAATGAAAGTTTTGTCAACATCACTGGTGCTTTTACATTTACATCAATCATACTTTCATTGTAATCTTCGTTCGAATCTTCAAATTTTTCGGTTCTACCAAATCCTGCATTATTGATCAATACTTTCACTTCAGGTTGACTTGTATCAAGAAGAGTTTTTATCAAATTAATTCCTTCTGGAGTAGATAGATCAGCCTTAATTACTACACCCTTAGCATTAAGCAACAATTTAGCTGTTGAATTCAGCTTCTCCTGTCGTCTTGCTATCAACCATATCTCGTCAAGATCAAATTTTTGATCTATCTGCTTGGCAAATTCTACACCAAAACCAGAAGATGCTCCTGTTATTATTGCAATTTTCTTTTTTGTCATTTATTAATTTGCATACTCTCTTGTAATTTCTTGATCTGTGCCCGGCTGGTAACATTTAAAATCGTACAAATTCAAAGAATTATTGATAATAAAATTTATCTTCATCCAATTTTTGATCATCATTTCCTGAATAATGCTGTTGTCTTTATCTTCAAGAAAACTCTTCAGCTCTTTGTTAACTGCAATATCAACTTCTGTATTGTTTGTTACAAATTTATAGTTCTTCAACCATCTGTCAAGTTGAATAGAAATACTCTCTTTTGATTGAACAATACCTTTTCCTGAGCATGTCGGGCAATCTTCGAATATGGTCTGTGTTATTGATGGCTTTAATCTCTGCCTTGTCATTTCTACCAATCCGAACCTGCTAATTGGTTCAATACTTGATTTTGCTTTATCTAATTTCAGTAAATTCTTTAGTTCGTTAAAAACTTTGGATTTGTTTTCGTTTTCATGCATGTCAATAAAATCTATCACTACAAGTCCACCCATATCTCTCAGTCTTAATTGCCTTGCGATTTCTCTGGCAGCAGACATGTTAATGTTAAAATTGTTCTCCTCATGAGACTTTTTCTTTATATACCGTTTACTATTAACGTCAATCGCTACCAATGCTTCTGTGTGATCTATCACTATAGATCCACCGTTCTTCATAAACACTTCTCTGCCCAAACTCTTATAGTAATCCTTGCTGATATTATGGTATTTATCAAAAATAGGATCTCCATCGTCATGTAGAAAAAGGTTGTCTTCTAATTCAGGTGCATTGTTTTTTATATATTCCCTAATACCATTGTAAAGGTCCTCAGAATCAACTATCATCCTAGATACATCTTCGTTAAAAAGATCTCTTACTATACTTGCCGCCAAATTATCATCTTTGTAGAGTAAAGTTGGTTGCTCAGCTTTTTTATATTCCTTTACAACTTTTTTCCAAATATTATATGTATTGATTATGTCATTTGTGAAAGCTTGGGAATCTTTATTTTCGGCAGCAGTTCTAACTATTACTCCAAAATTATCAGGGATAAGATTCTTAACGATCTTATTTAATTTTCTTCTGACAGAAGGGTTGCTGATCTTTTTAGATATCTTGACTCCCCTATCATTAGGAATTAAAACCACATATCTTCCGGGAATTGTAACATTTGAAGTGATTCTTGGTCCTTTACTTCCAATCGATTCTTTTATAACCTGCACAAGAACTTTATCTTTTTTCTTTAATTTTTTCTTTGACACGTCCTGATTTTCAATCAATGTGATATCTTCATCTATGGATTGAAATGAATATTTCCCACTAAGGGCCTCTGAAGGAAGCAAGTCATTTTTAAAATCTCCAAGATGTGAAAATCCATTTTGAACATCACCAAGAACAACAAATATTGAATTCATCCCATCTAAAACATTATCAACATATCCTGCATAAATATTTCCAATAGTTCTTTCATTTTCTGGTCTTTCAATGAACATTTCAACAAGTTTACTATCCTCTACAATAGCAACTCTAGTTTCTTTAGTAGAAACATTTATTAAAATTTCTTTATCTATATAACTCATCTTTCCTCTAACTTAAATTTTTCTTTATAAATTTACCAAATATCTATATTAGTTTTTAATCCTTCTCTATCTATCTTTTTAACCAGTGAATCAATATTTGTAACTGCTCTATCTAATTTCATATAAAATTCATCTGAGCTAACTAATTTGCCGATTGATCCTTTTGGATCCGTTAATTCTTCAACTCGTTTATTAAGTGAAGTAATTAACAGGTCTGTTTTAAAGATTAAAGAATCTATTTGTGGATAGACCTTTCTTATCTCTGATTTTCCTTGATCTATTGAAACTTGCATAGTGTCAACTAGATTCTCAGCTTTATTTAAGGTTATGTTAAACTTTCTGCTTACAGAATTCATTGTAGTTTTTATTGACTTCATGGTACTTAAAGTTTCATTTGCAATTTCGTCGAATTTTTGATCCAAATCAGTTTCAGGAATAAATTTAGTTACTTTAACGATCAAAGCATCAGTGTTCTCGATTAAAGTTTTTGCGTGTGTCATAATATCAGCAATTTCTGAGATTGCTTCATTCATTCCTTTACTGCTTTTTCCATTTATGGGTTTGTCTGCTAGGAGGATCTCTGAATGACCTACGTGTATCACCAACATCTTTCCACCCATGATCTCTTTATTTTCAACAGTAGCTGTTGCATCAGTGTAAATATTTATCTTACTGTCAATATCTGCTTTGACAATAACATTTTTATTCGATAGATCAACCGATTTTACTGTTCCGCAAGGAACTCCTTTAACAAATACTTTCGAACCTATATCAAGACCATTTACAGTTTTAAACAATACTGTTATTACTTTCTTTTCAGTGTTTAAAGAAATATTTTTTCCGTAAATAATTGATATTATTAAAACTGTTATTGCCAATATTGAAACAAATCCAACTACTGCTTCTTTAGTTCTATTTTTCATACTTTTCCCATTGGTCTGTAATATATTTCATATCAAACTTCCTTTCACCTGGAAGATCTTGAATTGAAATCTTAATTCCCTTTTTACTTAGTTCTAAAAGATCATTATACTCTTTTTGGTTCATGTAAACATAATGATTAATCTCTTTTTTGTCTTCTTTTGAATGCATTCCACCTATATTCAGCTGATATATTTCTAATCCATATTTTATTAGGTTTAGTATTGAGTTTGGGGATTTTACTACAATTATGAACTTCTTATTGGAATTTTCTTTTATAAAGCTAACGGTATCTGAAAAAGTCTTTACTTTCCCTTCAAATTCAAATGGAACACCCAAAAGATACAATTCACTTTCTGATTCGTCCGAAGCTACTACATCGTCTGAAAGTATAATGTAATCAGGATTTATTCTACTTCCCCATCCGACAACTACTTGACCATGTATTAATCTATCATCAATTCTAATCAACCCATTCATCTATATCTTCTCTAAAATATACTTTCACCATTTATCTATATCTTCTCTGAAATATACTTCACTAATTTTTCTATCCCCAAATATACTTGAAATAAAGTTGCATTGCCATTCATATAAGCAGGAGCTGATATTACTTTGTTCTTTTCATCAATACAGATCTCTTCTGAATTTAAAAACATTGGCTCCGCTCCAAAGCTTTTCATATCTTCAGCAGCATTGTCTACAAACCCGGGTGTTAACTTCAAACCTTGTGCTACTCCAGATAAAGCCATTCCTATCATAACTGGAGCAATACATATTGCCCCAATATATTTTCCTTCAGAATGGAAATCAATAATTAATCTTTTAACTCTTTCATCTACTGAACCATTTTTACCTTCGTAAGCATAGGTAAATAAATTCTTGGCAGCGCCAAAACCTCCAGGAAAAATCAAGGCACTATAGTTGTTTATATCTAATTTTGAAATATCTCTTATTCTTCCTCTAGCGATCCTTGCAGCTTCATGCATTAGATTTCTTTTTTCTACTACAGGTTCGCTCGTAAAGTGATCTATAACATCGTATTGGTCCTGATCCAGAGAAAAACAATCATAGCTTACTTCATATTTACTTAAAGCGATCAAAGTTGATACAGATTCTTGTATTTCACTACCATCCGCATGACCTGAACCAGCTAATATAACACAGACTTTTTTCACAATCATCTCCTAAGTTTAATTCTTGAATTAAATTATAAAACCTTTACTTTTTAGTCCTCAAATAAATTTAATTTTGTAGAACTCTTGATTAGCAATACCGGAGGTAAATCAGTATACTTGGACAGACCTTCTTCCAGGAATTCTTCGTTCAATTTAAACTTTCTTTCTTCATCTTCAACCACAAAATATCCCGGTAATCCCATCATTATCAATCCTGCTTCGTTAGATATCCTATTCATATCATCGAAGAATGGTGTCTCTGAAAATGGTATGATCACTATCTCACCTGTAAGTCTAGCTTTTTCTAAAAGAATTACCATTTCTTCTCTAGCTTCTATCTCGTTATCGTTTTGACCCAGTTTTCTAATGATCCTAAGTTTACTGTCTTTCTTACTTTTAGTTGCTCGTAATGTAATATTGATAATATATGCTAAAAGAACCATTAAGTTACCGTTTTTTTCACCACGCCACCAGATATCAATATTATGACTTTTTCCGAAAAGGTCACCACTTTTCAGCAATAAAATATTTTTCTTCATTTTTAATATTCTACTGAACACTTGTATGTTGTCTATATCAGTATTGTAATCTAGAAGAACTGTATTTGCTGTAATATCACCTGGAAAGCTAATTTGCAGAATACTCGAAACCGCTTTTGATGGATCTATGACTTGCACAACATTTAGAGGAATTCCTCCTTTTTTAGATCGTGGTCTGAACGGTATTTTCTCATCAGGATCACTATTCAAGATATTCATGTGTACCAGTCCTTTGTAGGAAGCAATAATGTCTGATAAATATTTAATACTTTTTATTCCATCAACTTTATCTGCAAAGGCTATTGAAGAAACAACCGGTCTCCAATTTTTTGAACCCTGAACAATCGAATTTAATTTTTCCAAGCCTTTTGATATGAAAAAGAAAAGGACTCCCCACCAAACACCTTCCAGTTTTCCACCAGCTTTGTATTTTAATATTAACCTGAAAATGTAATATTGAGCAACAATCAATATAAGCCCTACCCACCAGCTAAAAAGAACAATTATAAAAAATGAAACTACGAAACCATATAGATTTATTAACCAGTGTCCCTTTGAAGTAGGTCTGAAAGAAGGATTCCCACTGATTCTTTCCAAAAAAGCAGACAGGTTCAATGATCCATAAACTAGAAGAAATAAAATACCAACGATCATTGCTGCAGTACTGATATCCCCGATCCAAATAACACCAAAACCTAAAACGAATGATAAAAGGATCGCGAATCTTGGTTCAGCTCCACCTTTCTTGAAATCATTTCCCAAAAACAATGCGAATTTAGGTAGTATTCCATCCTTTGTCAATCTTTGAAGAGTTCTAGGTGCTGTCATAAAAACACTTAGTGCAGAAGAGCTTGTGGCAAAGAGAATTCCAACCAATATCGTAACACTTAAAGTATTACTCATAAAACCTTTTGAAGAAGAAAATATATCAGGTAATAAATATCCAAATGCATTCCCTGAAGAATTGTATCCCCTGATCAATAGATCTTTGTTCATCATTGAGAATATTATTGTAGAAATTACATAGATCACAAATGTTATCATAATAGCGTAAAATGTTCCTTTCACCAGGCTTTTTTTAGGATCAGCTAGATCACCACTCATACCTACTCCCGCATCAACTCCCGTAACTGCCGGGAAAAACTGAGTAAATGCTATGAAGAATATTCCAATAGATATACCTCTATTTCCCCACAAATTCATTTCACTCATACTTGTGAACAATTGTTGTCCCTGAAATTCCATGGAGAAATATGGTGAAATAAAGATTGCAAGGATGCTTGCTCCAAGGATATACAGTATCAAAGTTTGTATCTTAAGAGCAAAATCCGCACCAAACATAACAATGATAAAAAATATTATAAAAATGATGCTTGAAAGAATTTGCTTTTGGAATAAAACATCCTCGGGGGTTACTCCTGAAAGAAATAAAATATTTTTAAAATAAGGTAGTAATATTGGGTGTAATGGTTCCGCAAAACCTATTGAATAAAAACCGATCGAAGCAGCCTGGGCAATGAATAATTGTATACCGATCGAACCTCCCATTGCTTTTCCGAGAGATCTTTTAATCAATGCATACATCCCTCCACCACCGATAGTATTTAAATTTGTAGCAATATCAGATATTGAGAACATTGTTGCGACTGTTACAGTATGCGCAAGAATAATTATCATCAGCATCCTTACCAATCCAACATCTGCGGTTAATACAGGTAGTAATAAAAATAGAACTGTTCCTAGAATTGCTTCTGAGGAAGGAACAAACACACCTTTAAAGGTACCGAATTTCTTCTTTGGCATATATAATAAATCCTTAATTGATTTTTTTATAATATAAAAAATCTAATCTGAATAGTAAATAAAATAAAATCATAAACATACCGGCTTTAATGCGAAAAAACCGCCTTATGGCGGTTTTTAGCGGGAGATGAGGGACTTGAACCCCCGACAAATTGATTAACAGTCAACTGCTCTACCAACTGAGCTAAGCTCCCGTACTTAATCAGAGCCAAA
>JAQICF010000119.1 GCA_027858795.1 Candidatus Delongbacteria bacterium
CGGTGGTGGTGGCGGTGGTGGATTTGCAGTGCCTGAATACACCCAGTGATCAATATCCCAATCCCAGTTAGGATATTGGGGAGTATCAGCATTTAATGGTAACGCCAGTGCCAAAAGAATCAGTAGCAACTTGAAATACTTTTTCATATTCCCTCCTGTTAGTTTAGCTAACACAGTAGAGAATGTTTTTTATTTAAAATATATCGGCGGGATTTTAAAATCTTATTTTACTCATCAAAACGCAAATGAGAATGGCATACAGTGTACATAGTTGCTATATTTCTTTTTTTACAGAATACAGATAAATGGTGCTCTATCTGTCTATTTCTTTAATAACTGAATCCGTTCTTTAATATAAACGATATTGTCTGATACAATTTTCAGATTCTTATTTTGCCTGCGGAATGAGCTTAATGCTCTTTTATAAAAATTAAGAGATGCCTTATAGATTTCTCTTCTTTCATAGATTAGACCTATAGACTTCAATGAATCAGCTACGGTATAATTATTTAGATCATGACCTGCAGTTTTTCTGGACAGATTATAATATCTCATGCTTTTATTCAACGCATTATTATCAAGATATATCCGTCCAATATAATTCAAAGCAGAAGAATGATAATCAATATCTGTTTCATTTGAATAAGCACAAACTTCTTTAAAATATTTTATTGCATTACTTGTATCTTTTATATTGAAAAAGCTATAAGCTAGACAGAATATATTACTGACTAAGTTATATTTGTCAAAATACTTAAAACACCCCTTAACTGTTTCTTTATAGTCTTTTACTGCCTGCTCATAATTGCCAGTCGAACTGTGGTAGGTCGCTGAAAATTGAAATGCTTCATATAAATAGCATTCTTTTTTAATCACTACAGCCAATATTTTCATTCTTGATATATATTTTTCAATCAAATTTTTAGGTTCGGTGCTTGTGTACGTTATTACGCTCAAAAGATTATTTATTGCTTTTGCTTCCTCGGTATAATCCCTGACTCGTATTGCAATATCTAATTGCTTTTTAAAACACTTTTCTGACATTTTCATATTTCCAGCATAATGATAGACTATGCCTTTCATTCCATTAGCTTTTAATAGCTCTTTTTCATCATTGTGGTTACTTGCTGTTCTGATATATTTATTGGCAAAGTCTAAAGCTAACCTGTAATTCTGTCTGTTAATATATTTTCTGATATTTACTCTGTAATAATCAAAAATATGTTCTTTCTTTGACTTATCGAGAAATATTTCAACAGACTGTGTAAAATACTTATCTGCATCTTTTCTTTTATTCTCATAGAAAGATATCAATCCTAACAAATTATAAACTTCTCCATAATATTCGACCTCATTTGCATACTGAGAATCAAGAAAATCATCAATAACATTTCTTGATTTTTTAAAGTCAGTAAAATGTATATGTATCGTAAGCATTTTATACATCGACCCAAGCTTTATACTTTCCCAATTGTCTTCTTTACATTCAATTGAAGTAAGGTAAATTCTATTGTAAAATTCAAATGCCGCATCGAAATCGAAACTTATTAATGCGTTGTCTCCATATTTCTCGATCAGCTTCATTGTCTCTTTCATCACACCTGTAGAATTCAACTTTACAAAAGAGTCCAAAGAACCTTTTCTATCTCCACAATCTACTACTGAAGGGTGAATGAGAAGCACATTTTCACTATTAAGGATCATATCTTCATATGCAGACACCATTAGACCTTTTTCATTGTTGGAATAATCGAGCTTATTAATCCTGCTTCTTAATAAATGCTTATTATTCTCTATTAGTAACGGTAAACGATGTTTTGAATATACATTTTTATGATAATGTGAATTCTCGCAAGACAATTGTTTTAAATATTTCAAATTTGATGATATATATGCATCATCTCTTATCATATTCTTGTCTTTCAAACCATCAATTACATGAGAAATGAATGAGCAGAGATTCTTAATATTTCTCTCTTTCCCAAACCCGAAATACAACTTTTTATTCATACAGTCATATATATTGAATTGATAAATCCTTTTCTTCCTACCTCCTGAGTTTCTCTTGGTTATCACTCTGAATGTTACGATTAGTTTCTGATGTTCTTTAAAATATTCTTCAAAGAAATCTTTCAACCTTTTGGATATTAGAACTAAAGAGCAATCTAACTGATATTTATCTTTTATATCTCTTAAAGTGAGATCCGGAAAGTCGAGTCTTGCCCTACTTATTTTTTTTAAAATACTTTCAGTTAGCTTTTTGGGTTGCTTATCTTCCCTTTTCTTTCTTTCTAAAAGACCTTCGTATCCCTTTTTGTGATACAATTTCAACCATTTACTGATAGACTTACGTGTAACCTCAAAAATATATGAAGCTTGGGTAATATTTGTATGAATAGCATAATTGACTATCTTTAACTTAAAATCGGGGGTGTATTTCTTTGCTCTGCTTTTCATACTTTACTATTAGAGTTATTTATGTATTAAAAAATAAAGACTTATATTATAATTTACAATAATAATATTTTTGTAAACTAGTTAATTATATAATATTATATTATATTATAGAGAATTGCCACATAGGGTTAAAAGATAAGGAAACGATTCGAAAAATAAACGCTGGCTAACATTGGCAAAATATCAATGGGTACTTGGTGTGTCGACTTAGCTTATCCCCACTGCTTTTTGCCATATTCGTTAGCCCTAATTAATTTTTCTTTTTTAAAACAATCCCTATGTGTCAATTTAAAGATATAAAAAAGAGGTGGTTTTGATGCCACCTCTAATGATTTGCATTTTGATACTCTAACTATTTCGTAAGTATCATCTTCTTAGTGATACTCATTCCGTTTGCTTCAAGAGTATAGAAATACATACCTGAGTTGAAATTACTTGCATCGAAATTAACTGTATGCAATCCAACTTCTTTATTTCCGTTAACAAGTTCGAAAACTAGCTGTCCATTGATATTATAAACATTCAGTTCCACGTCACTTGCTACTGGTAAAGCAAATTTAATCTCAGTAGTTGGATTAAACGGATTAGGATAGTTCTGGTATAAAGCAAACTCAGAAGGTAATGCTGATTCAACTATCTCAGTCTTAACTTCATCTTCTCCTTCATCACCATATGTTTTTGAAAGTAGACCATTCAATTTCGACATATGATCTATTGAACTCTTTCCTTCTTTACTTCCTGGTTCCATCATCATATCACAAATCGCAATATCTATCTCCGCTAGAATTACTTCTTCCTCTGTTAAAGCTTCTACTTTCATTTCTTCTGCAAGCAACTTAGCAGTAGGATAATTCTTACCTTTAATATGTGTTGCTATCTTCATTTCCTTAAAGAACTTCTTATAAGTAGTATTCTCTGATTCCAAACCATCGTTATATGTGCTTATTAGAGACTGAGGTGAAATTCCAGCTTTTAGATAAACATAAGGCAGTCTAGCTAAAGCTACATAACTTTCAGGTGAATTCTCATATTTATCAATCACATGTTCATACTGCTTAATTGAAGCTTTATAATTTCCTTTGTCTTCAAGTGAAAAACCATTACTAAGTATTATACTCTCAGTTCTCGGTGGCTCTATTGAACTATAGCTTGATGGTGGTGGTGTAACCCCTGAAACAAAAGGAGATTTTGACCAACCTTGATAGTGCAAATTATAAGGATATTCCTGTGCATAATAAGGATCTTCTAGTGCAAAGAACTCATCAGTTACCTCACTAGATCCCCAATAATTGCCAGCTGCCAGAATATTAATTTCCAGTGGTGAAAGTACAGGTATCAATCCTGCCGTTGAGATGCAAGGTATTTCCGGAATTGTATTTTGATCACCAGAATAAATATTATTCATACCTTCATATAAGTAAATGCTTCCAACGGGCATAATGCCTATTTGACCGTAAGGATAAAGAGTGTTTGTCCACGCACTTCCGTTATTATATATTGAATTATTAAGACCGGATGCATTTTCATAATTTTTTAATACCGGTAAAGCATCATGACCGGAAACCAGCAAACCATATTTTTTATTGTTAAAAATATTATTATTCACCATTACAGGTGAAGATAAGATTGCACGTACACCATAATTATAATTCTCTATTTCATTATTTTCGATTGTACCATCTGAAACAATTGCTGTAATTCCAGCGCCATCCTCAATACCTACAAACGTATTATTTAAAATTTTAAAATTATTGCAATTTGCAAGATCAATTCCGTTTTCACAATTCGTTATTTCACATTGTTCAATTATACAAGAGTATTCTTCTCCTTCCAAAAGCAATTCATTTGGTGTACCTGAAACAGCATATTTTGCTCCATTTATCTTTGCCCTTGTAAGAAATATTTTGCTATTAGACTCACACACAATACCTTCCCAGTCATTACCTGAAATATTTATGTAGTTGTCTGGTGTTACTTCACTATAATCTGGTTCTAATAAACTTTCTAAATGACAATCCTGACCTATTATCAATGAAGAACCTGATTTAGCATTTATAGATACTCTCTCATCTATAAAAAGGTATGCTTCATTAGATAATGACAACTTAGAATTCAATCCTAAATTTATATTCGAGCTAGAGTTTAGTGTATAGTCATAATAACTATTCAGGTTTAGGTGTGAGTTGTCTGAAATTGAGATATTAGATCCACTTAAAATTTGTAGTTCTCCAGTTATACTAACTTCATCTTCAATTATCAGATATGCACCCTCTTCTATTACTATCTGTGACCTAGCTGGGATTGAAACATCACCCGCTAATCTTAATGTTGATCCTGATTTTGCAACTATTTTAGAACTTGTTCCAAATGTAATATTGGCTCCATTTAATATTTCTAATTCAGATCCTTGATCAATTTCAAGTATTGTATCATAAAGCAGGTTGAGTAATCCGTTATTGTCAACTGAGATTTTTGATCCATTATTCTGATTAAAAAGTACTGAATATGTAAGAAATAACTCAGAACCTTCTCCGATTTTTAATTCAGAATTTTCTACTAGAGTCAATATTGATTCGTTATCCAAATGTAATTTTGTATCATATATTGATAGATTTCCGTCAACTATAAATTCATCATTATTTAGTATCATGAATTTATTATCACTATCATTACCATATCCAATAAATTCAACTTCACCCACTGAATTGATTGTTGAGCGTAAGTTTCTAAAATCTGTAGACAATCCAGAATTTGAAAAATAGAGTTTAGTTCCATCCTCTAGAGTTATATTTTTGCCATCTTCAATATTTATTTGGTTTATTGATCCTGGAGGAGTAATTCCTATATTGTTTTGCAAAGTTATATCATCATGAATATCATTTTTAATGATGTCATAAATTATTGAAACCGCAGTTTCTCCATTATCTAATATTTCTTTATTAGCTTCATCACATTCAACATGTATCTCTTTGTATCTTTTGTCAATTAATTCAAAATTCACTATTTCAGGAATAAATCCATCAGGAACAATCGCAGGATCGAGGTCATTTGCTATATCATCATCTATTATAAAAAAATATTTTTTTGCTAAAGAGCTTTCTGGCACTTTTAAGCAATATTCTATTGGGTCATAGCATTCATTACCTCTCATAGGGAGTTCCCCTGCTCTTTTTGCTGTGAATGCATAAAAATCTGTTTTAGTAACTCCAATATCATCAAAACTACTACTCGGATCAGCAGATAAACCAACCTTAGGAATTGCCCCTTTACGATTATGATGCTGAAAACTCACTTTATAAGTCATTAATGGTGCCACATCTGTTTCAACATTTATACCGATAAAATTGCGCATAGTGTTCATGAATCTATAGGGCACATAAAAATATCCCGTTTCAGCAAATGGTGAATTTTGTCCCCAGCTATTAACCACTTTTATTGCACCGACTTCCCACTCTTCCATAGGTTTGAGGGTATCTGTCCAGATATTTAAATCATGATCCCACACATAATTGCTAGCTTCTAGAGGTTTATCAAGATCATGACGAGGTAGGTCATATTCTTCATCAAGATCCCAAGCTATAATATCATCATATCCTACAACAGTCATTGCATGTCTTGCGCTTGCATCAGTTGATGGTTCTATCATAATTGGCTCATCAAATACTTTATCTCTTGTATATACTGCATCCGTTCCCAGAATTGTACTAAATACTGCCAAGCCGCCTATACCTGACTGATATGAAGAACTTTCATCTATAGGTAAATTATGATACCTTAGATAATACTTCAAATTTTCCAAACCCTCTTCAGTACTTGTGTTAGCTATTAGAAAACCTCCTGTATCGTAACCTGGTTCTACTTTCACTCTATCTTTGAGTGCTTCGTAGTAATAATCATAGCCACTCATCCAAATTTGTGGATCTCTACCCATTTCATCTGGCGGGTATGTTGAATATCCTGAATTATAAGCTTCTTCTGTTACATCACTCCATATTTGACAATTCGGAATACCAAATTCAGTCGCAATTCTAATACCATCCGCATAAAATGAGCCAGGTTTATTACTTCCATGATTCACAAAATTATATGTAAAATGAGTAGGATATCGTCTGTTGGCATCATTCGATGAACTTATTCTATCCCTATTTATCTCAAAAGCAAACATATAACCTATGGCAGATGCCTGAGCACAACTTCCTCCGACTTGATTAAAAATGCTTCTGAATATTTGTGGATAACCTTCAGGTAAATTTGTGTTATCCCAACTAGATGGCAAATCGTATTCTTTCACTTCTTCAGAAATGTTGAGAATTGGAAGTCCCTCTATAAATTCTTGTTCTATCGGATCATACTCATAACCACCTGTATACCAAGGTTTACCTTCTGGATCAGGATTGATATTGATTAGCTCGCTATATGCTTCAACAAAGCATAGGACTAAAAATAACGTAATTATCTTACTCAACTTCATGGTTCACTCCTTTTTTCACATTCACTTTTTGTACTGGAGTTACCACTAGTTTCTACTTATATTAAAAATAAGGAGTAGAGATCGGTAACTCTAACTTTAACATTTTCCGTATTTTACTTGGTCGGTAGCTTTACGGAGAGCTTAATTGTCTTTAGTGCTGATTTCTTCTCCTTTTTTTATTTTAGATATAGCATTTTCTTTGAGTCAATTATTTTTCCATTTATCTCAATATTATAAAAATAAACACCTGAATTAATATCATTAGCTTCGAAGGTATAATTGTATGTTCCTTTAATCAGCAGTCCATTAAAAATATCTTTTACAAATTCACCTTTAATATTATAAACTCCTAATTTCACTTCACAGCTTTTTGGAATACTGAGTGATATACTCGTTTGATTATTAAAAGGATTAGGGTAATTTTGCTCCAACTCATAACTCATCACTAATAACTCATCACTATTTTCTATTCCTGTAGTTGAATTTATACTCCTATATACTCCAGCATCAGTTGCTATAAATACATATCCATCCTTTGAAATTTTGATATCGTTTACAGCACCACAACCACCGATATCTAACCCACCTGTAATTTCTTCTCCAAGATATGACCATGTCACGCCATGATCCTCGCTAAACAATACCCCTCCATAAGGTGGTGTTTCATCATCCAAACCAATAAATATTTCATCATCTGTGTTAATAGCCATTGAGAGAGTATAAGCTGAATTACCTACTAACATATCCCAAGTCGTTCCGTAATCTTCAGAACGAAATATTATCCCAGTAAAATCATAATAATGTCCCATTGTGCCTAAAAATATACGACCTTCTGAATCAACTTCAATTGCTCGAATATAATGATACATTAACTCAATACCCTCCCAAGTATCACCATCATCATAAGATTTAAATAATCCACATTCCCCAAAATAATCAGTTGATCCTGCAAACAATGTTCCGTCAATCCCCTTTGCCAAACACCATTGCCAATCATCTGCAGTTAATACTGTGGTTGTATCCTTAAAGTCATATGTTTTTATGATACTACCTGGTTTTGTTATGTAGAAATCGTCATTATATTTTTCGATACCTGTAAAATACAATTGGAGTAAAGTATCAACTTCAGTCGAATCTTTATGGATTCTTGACAAGTAGTTACTATTACCATATAAGTACATAAAATTAAAATCCCTGTCATAATACATAATTGATGATCTTGAAAAATTATAATTCGTTTCATTCCAGCTGTTACCTTCATCAATAGATTTATAATTTGTTCGTTCAGAATTAATAAATATCTCTCCATCATCTGTTAAGAAGATACTGCTTGCTCTCAAATCCCAATTCAATTTCATCCAGAAATTTTCTGCAAAAAGAAGAAATGTTGATGTTAAAATCATAAATAATATTATTCGTGTTTTCATTCTATACCTCGATTTTAATATTATCATATCTTGTTACGATAATTTAGAGTTTTCAATATTCTTGGGTGAGTATGTTTTTCACATTCCCTTACTTACTTTTCACTTTCAGCTTTCATTAACGACTTTTCAAGTCTTTACATTCACTTCATCAATATTTCACATCTTTAAAAAATGGAGCATATCTAACTCTCACATTACTTTATATAAAGAAAAAAAATAATGGGATGTCAAGCAAATAAATAATTATTATTAGGAGAACTTAAAACCAATGCTCACACTTTTCTAATTAGCATATATCAATTTTGAACGATTTTTAATCTAATTATTCTCTTTACATTAAACAGATTGAATAATAAATTGACACATAGGGATTGAAGAACTAACTCTTAAAAAAAAGAAAAATGAACAAGGGCTAACATTGGCAAAACATCAATGGGTTACTTAGATTTCCGACTTAGCTTATCCCCACAGCTTTTTGCCATGACCGTTGTAAACTTTTACAACTTTGGCAAAATGGCACTAACGTAATCATCTATCAGTCCGAACGACCTTAGCATTCAATTTTTATATTTTCCAGTATATCTGCTTTGGACTATTTGAATCTTGTGTGTATATAAAAAAAGCCCCAATTAAAATTGGGGCTTTTTACTTTGTTGAATATTATCTATTCAGCAGTTTTTTCAGCAACTTCTTCGATTACCTCGTTGCTCTTAACCTTAATGTAATTATACTTAGCCAGTCCTGTTCCGCAAGGTAATAAGTTACCCATGATAACATTTTCCTTCAGACCTTCTAAGTAATCAGTTGAAGAACTGATAGCCGCATTGGTAAGAACTTTAGTAGTTTCCTGGAAAGAAGCAGCAGATATAAAACTGTCAACCTGAAGAGAAGCTTGAGTAATTCCGAGAAGTAAAGGCTTATACGTTGCAGGATGTGCAACTCTGTATTTAATTTCTTCCTTGTTAGCTTCTTTAAGTTTCTTATTTGCATTTTCTATCTCATAAGTAACGAACATGTCGCCTTCAGGGTACTTAGTACCTCCCCCGCTAATAACAACAACTTTATCATGTATTTCATTATTCTTTTTGGCTAGTGCGAATTTACTTACTTGATCACCATCTAAGAATGAAGTATCGTTAGGGTTTACGACCTGAACCTTCTGAAGCATCTGACGAACTATGATCTCAATATGCTTATCATTAGGATTTACACCTGAAGATCGATAAACTTCCTGGATCTGATTTACTAAATAATGCTGAACCCTTGTAGTCCCTAATATTTGAAGTATGTCATGTGGTTTTACCGAGCCTTCAGTAATCTTTTCACCGGCATAGATAACATCGCCATCGTGGACAAGAATATGCTTACCTCTTGGAACACCGTAAGTTCTGATTTCTGATCCATTCAGGTCTTCAACCATGATCTGCTGAGATGTACCTTTGAACTCACCATATTTTACAATACCGTCAATTTCAGAAAGAATAGCCGGAAGTTTTGGAGTTCTTGCTTCAAACAACTCACTTACTCTCGGAAGTCCACCCGTAATATCCTTAGTCTTTCCCTGAGTTCTCTGCATCTTTATCAATGTCTGACCTGCTTTTACTTTCTGTCCATCTTCAATCTGAAGAGCACCACCTGAAGGAGGTAGATATTTAGCTAATTCTTTACCATCCTTATCAACGATATAGATCATTGGTTTTAATGCTCTTTCTTTTGGCTCGATCATTACTTTATATTTTCTTCCAACTTTTTCATCAAATGAAGTTTTGAAAGTACTTCCTTCCACAATATCTTTAAACTTAATAAACCCTTTGACGTGTGAAAGGATCACATAACTGTAAGGATCCCATTTGAATAAAACTTGATTCTTCTTAACTTCTTCTTTGTTCTTGATCATCAAAACAGCTGAATAAGGAATACTTTCAT
This sequence comes from Candidatus Delongbacteria bacterium, assembly GCA_027858795.1. The sequence goes on from JAQICF010000119.1 coordinate 10,282, forward strand.
TCATTACTTCTTTACCGTACTTGTCGATCAATCGTAGTTTACCACTTCTTCTGATAGCGATACAATTTTTATCGTAAACAACTGTTTCAACATTTTCAAGATCAATAGTTCCATCATATTTTGCAATTATGTTTGACTTAACTGTAGCAATATCTGCAGATCCACCAACATGGAAAGTTCTTAGGGTCAACTGTGTTCCAGGTTCTCCAATGGACTGTGCTGCCATAATTCCAACTGCCTCTCCAACTGAAACAAGGTTACGGTTTGTTAAGTTCTGACCATAGCATTTTGCACAAACACCTTTTTTTGCTTCACAGGTCAATACCGATCTGATCTTAACTTTTTCAATATCATGGTTCATTATATTTTTTGCAATTTTCTTGTCAACTAATGTACCTGCTTCACAGATTATTACACCATCTGAATTTTTACTAAAGTCAACAACATCCTCAGCTAAAACTCTACCATATATTCTATCGACAAAAGACTCAAGAACTTTATCACCTTCTTTCAAGTCAGCAATATCAATACCCATAATAGTATGACAATCGACTTCTGTGATAACTACATCATGAGCAACATCTACTAATTTTCTAGTAAGATAACCAGCATCAGCTGTTTTAAGTGCAGTATCCGCAAGTCCCTTTCTACCACCGTGTGTAGAAATAAAGTAATCAAGTACTGAAAGTCCATCAATAAAATTAGTCTTAATCGGATTTTCAATTACAGAATCAGATGATACTTCCATTTTCTTTTGAGGTTTTTGCATAAGACCTCTAATTCCACAAATCTGTTTGATCTGAGTTCTCGATCCCCTTGCTTTCGAATCCATCATCATGAATACTGGATTGAACCCATCGTTATCTAAACGAAGATTCTCATACATATTATTTTCAATTTTATTGGTTGCTTTAGTCCACTCATCAACTACCTTATTATATCTTTCTGTATCTGTAATCTGTCCTTCTTCATAAGATGATCTTATTAAATTAACTCTCTTCTCAGCTTGATTTAACATTTTATCTTTCTCTGCAGAGATAACAAAGTCATCTAAACCAATTGAAATACCTGATTTAGTAGCGAAATAATACCCAAAATCTTTCAATCTATCCAAGAATAATGAAGTTTTACTAAATCCCACTTCCTCGATAGCTTCTTCAATAATTCTTTCAACATTGGAACTGATCATTACTTCATTATAGTATCTTTCTTCTCTCATTTCAGCTGGAAGAACTTCATTGAACATTACTCTTCCAGGAGTTGTATCGATCAATTCACCCTTATAAAGAAATTTAATGGTTGAATGATAATCTATAGTTTTGAAATCTACCGCTAATTCTATTTCATCCACAGAAGAAAATATTTTTGGATTTTTTTCTTTCTTACCTTTCGTCTTAGTCATATAATATATACCTAAAACCATATCCTGTGTTGGATAAGCTACAGGGTGACCTGAAGCAGGATGAAGTAAGTTGTGAGAAGCCATCATCAATAATCTTGCTTCAAGCTTAGCTTCTGGTGATAATGGAAGATGAACAGCCATTTGATCACCATCAAAATCCGCATTAAACGCTTTACATACCAAAGGATGAAGTTGAATAGCTTTACCTTCAACTAAAGTAGGTTGAAATGCTTGGATACCTAATCTGTGAAGAGTCGGTGCTCTATTCAGAAGTACTGGATGTGCATCTACTAAAGCTTCTAGAAGTTCCCATACTTTGTCAGTTCCATTCTCGATCTCTTTCTTAGCATTCTTGATCGTAGTTACGTTTGGATCGTATTCAATTAATTTTCTGATTAAATAAGGCTTATAAAGCTCAAGGGCCATTTCTTTAGGAAGTCCACACTGATTCAAGTTCAATTTTGGACCTACAACAATAACAGAACGACATGAATAATCAACCCTTTTTCCAAGTAGATTACTTCTAAATCTTCCCTGCTTGCCTTTTAGAGCATCAGATAGAGATTTTAAAGCTCTTTTACCATCACTTCTTACGACATTGTTTTTCCTGCCATTATCAAAAAGTGAATCTACCGATTCCTGAATCATTCTTTTTTCATTTCTAACGATTACTTCAGGAGCTTTTATATCCAACATCTTTTTAAGTCTGTTATTTCTAATTATAACACGACGATAAAGATCGTTAAGATCTGAAGTTGCAAATCTACCACCTTCTAAAGGCACTAGAGGTCTTAATTCTGGAGGTATTACAGGAACAACATCTAGAACCATATACTCAGGCTTATTTGTTTCTGTATTATTCTTAAAAGATTCAACAACGTTTAATTTCTTTAATATCTCATACTTTGTAGCTTCCGATTTTTCCAAACCGATTTGCTTTCTCATTTCCTTTGCTAACTGATGAACATCTGTTTTTGATAACAATAAACGAACTGCCTCAGCGCCTATCTCAGCTCTAAATTGTTCGAATTCTTGATATTCATCCTCATAGTTCTCTGTTTTTTCTAGAATATCATTGTAATCACTTTCAGAGATCAATGTCTTATACTTAATATCTTTCACGATACTCATAAATCTTAAATTCACCAAATCCTTGACAAGTTTATCAAAGCACAGTACATCTTTTTTCTCTTTTTCAGCAATAGCAAGAAAATCTTTATCTATATCTACAAATTTCGATATGATATCACTAAAATTTTCATCGTCATATAAAGTGCTATATATTCTCTGACGAATATCTTTTTCTCTATATTTCTCAGTTACATACCCTTCAATAACACCAGCAATTTCATTTATGAAAACCTTTAAATCTTCAAATAATTTATCATTTTCTTCATTTGATTCAAAGTTTGCTGTAAACTCTTTTGCTATCAAATCGAGTTTATTATTATGAGATATATCTTTTATGGAAAGATAAAATACTTTTTCAAGTTCTGTTATAAATTTGTGATACTTCTCAAAATATGTCTTAGAATATTTCTCAATAAGATTTTGATAATCCTCAATGATCCTACCCGCTTTTATGACAACATACTTTTCATAGTAGATTATTTGCTCTAAAACTTTAACTGTGTAACCTAGTAAATTACCTATCTTTGAAGGTAAAGAACGGAAAAACCATATATGAACAACCGGAACAGCCAGTTTTATATGACCAATTCTTTCTCTTCTTACACTTCGTTTATTTACTTCGACACCACATTTGTCACAAGTTACACCTTTATACCTTGAACCCTTGTATTTGCCACAAGAGCATTCCCAGTCCTTTTGAGGACCAAAAATCCTTTCACAAAATAGTCCATCTTTTTCAGGCTTATATGTTCTATAGTTTACTGTTTCAGGTTTTGTTACTTCACCTTTACTATCCTTTAGAACCTGATCACTTGATAAAAGTTTTATCGAGAACTTTGAATAAGTTTTATGTAAAACATCTCTTTGTCGTAATCTTGGCATTTTAAACTCCTGTTTTTGTACCAATTACTTTTTTTCTTCTTCAGATTAAAGCAATTCTATTATTATTAGGACGACCGTATCTTGAATTAATTAGATATTATTATTCAAGAATCACATCCAGATTTAGACCATAAAGCTCTTTTACTAGTACATTGAAAGCCTCTGGAATACCCGGTTTTGGTATTTCCTTACCTTTAACAATTGCTTCATAAACCTTAGTTCTTCCTATAACATCATCAGATTTATACGTCAACATCTCTTGAAGAACATGAACAGCCCCGTATGCCTCTAGAGCCCAAACCTCCATTTCTCCAAATCTTTGACCACCGAATTGTGCTTTACCACCTAAAGGTTGTTGTGTGATCAATGAATATGGTCCAATTGAACGCGCATGTAATTTATCTTCAACTAAATGAGACAATTTCAACATGTATGTAACACCGACAGTGATCTCCTGCTCAAATTTCTCCCCGGTTAAACCATCGTACAATACTGATTTTCCAGATGTAGGTAATTTTGCTTCTTTTAATTTTTGCTTAACATCTTTCAAAGAAGCTCCATCAAATACTGGAGTTGCATACTTCGTTCCTAATTTTTTGCCGGCCCAACCTAGATTAGTTTCAAATATCTGACCCGGGTTCATTCTTGAAGGTACACCTAATGGATTCAGAATAATATCTACTGGAGTTCCATCTTCTAAATAAGGTAGATCTTCAATTGGCACGATTCTAGAAACAATACCTTTGTTTCCGTGTCTACCGGCCATTTTATCACCGATCTGAATCTTTCTTTTCTTAGCAATATATACTTTCACAAGCTGAATGATCCCTGGTGGAAGTTCGTCACCATAAAGAAGTTTTTGTCTATCTCTTTGAAAGTCAACATTCAATTGATCTACTACTAAAGAGTAGTTTGAAATAATATCAGATATTTTTTCATTTATTTCTTCATCACCTGTCCAATCAGTTGCAATATTGGCATCTCCAATATTTAAGCTATTGAATGACTTTGCTGCAATCTTTTCTCCAGGAGAAAGTACAACAACTCTTTTACCAGATTTATTCTCTAAACATACTACTTCTTTTACAATTTTTTTACCTTTCAGTAAGAAGTAAAGATCTTTTGCTCTTTCTTCTTCAATTGATCTCATATCCAGCTCAAATTGTTTCTTAAGCTTTTTAATCGCATCTTTTTCTTTACTTTTTTTAGAAGGGTCTTTTTTCTTTCTAGAGAATATTTTTGTTTCAATTACAATACCTTTATCTCCAGGAGGAACTCTTAGTGAAGCATCCTTTACTTCTCCAGCTTTTTCACCGAAAATAGCTTTTAGAAGTTTATCTTCAGGTGTTAAATTCACCTCTCCTTTTGGAGTTACTTTACCAACAAGTATATCTCCCGGGTAAACTTCAGCTCCGATTCGTATAATACCTTCATCATCAAGATTTTTCGTAGCTTCTTCACTTACATTAGGTATCTCTCTAGTTAACTCTTCCTCGCCTCTCTTAGTCTCCTTAACATTTATCTCATACTCTTTAATATGTAAGGAGGTGAATACATCTTCTTTAACTAATCTTTCACTTAGGATTATCGCATCCTCAAAGTTATAACCATTCCAAGACATATATGCGACAAGTACATTTTTACCTAAGGCTAATTCTCCATGATCTGTCGCCGGACCATCTGCAATTATATCCCCAGGTTTTAATTTATCGCCCTTTTCGACAATAGGCATATGATTTATACTTGTATCTTGATTAGTTCTAAAAAATTTAACAAATTTATAATATTTTTCATCAGGATCTTTTGGATCTTCCTTTTTTGTTACTTTTACCAAACATCCCTTAGCATCTATCTTTAATACTTCACCTTCAATGTCAGATTCTACCATAGCTTTTGAGTCAACCGCAATTTTACGTTCCATTCCCGTTCCTACATAAGGAGAATCCGTTGTTAGTAATGGTACTGCTTGACGTTGCATATTTGAACCCATTAAGGCTCTATTGGCATCATCATGCTCAAGGAAAGGGATTAAATTTGCTGCTGCTGAAACTACTTGAGTTGGGGTACAATCCATGTAATTAACTCTATCGTTTGTTTCGATTGGGAAATCACCTCTAAATCTAGTCAATATATGATCTGGTTTTTGGAAATTTCCTTTTTCGTCTAAAGGAGCATTAGCCTGAGCAATAACATTTCGATCTTCCTCATCTGCAGTAAGATATTTAACCTCACTGGATACTTTTCCGGACTTAACTTTTCTATATGGAGTCTCAATGAATCCCATATTATTAACTCTTGCATATGTTGCTAACGAAGATATCAATCCAATATTGGGGCCCTCAGGAGTTTCAATCGGACAAAGTCTTCCATAATGCGTATAGTGAACGTCTCTTACCTCAAAGCCTGCTCTATCTCTTGTAAGTCCACCTGCACCCAGTGCAGAAAGTCTTCTTTTATGGGTAATCTCAGCTAGAGGGTTAACTTGATCCATAAACTGAGAAAGCTGATTTGTTCCGAAGAATGCGTTTAGCACACTTGAAAGCGTTCTAATGTTTATAAGGTCAGCAACAGCGATATCATCTTCAGGTTTTGCTAAAGACATACGCTCTTTAATAGTTCTACTCATTCTTGATAATGCAATACCAAATTGATTTCCTAATTGTTCGCCAACAGTTTTGACCCTTCTGTTACCTAAATGATCAATATCATCAACGATCTTCTTTCCATTCTTTATTTCTAGTAATTCTTTAATAATAGAAACAATATCATATTCCGTAACCAAAGTAGCTTGTAAATATGTTTTTTTAAGCATGGATATTGCTTCTTTCTTTTCAGCAGCTTTACCTTTATCAATAGCTTTCAATAATTTATCTATAGATATATTTTCATACTGCTGCTCATCTTTCTTTAATTTTATAACTTTCTTCTTATTATTTCTTCTGAGAAAATCTATTAGAGTTTCAAGGTTATTATCCATTTTCTGGTTAATTCTATATCTACCCACTTCTCCAAGATCATATCTCTTCTCATCGAAGAACATTCTTTCAAAATGTTTTTTAGCAGTATCAATATCTGGGGCTTCAGTTAATCTCAACTGCTCATAAATGTATAAAAGTGCATCGTCCTGATTTTCAGTAGTATCCTTCTTTAAACTATTCATTATCAGATTAAACTTCAATCTATCGTTTGCTTTAACCAGAACTACACTTTTAACATTGCAATCGTACAATTTTTCCAGTTGATCAATAGTTAATTTTGTTCCAGTAGCAAGGATCAGTGGTTGAGCTTTTTCATCCTCAGAATTAACATCACTTATAATTATCTCTTTAAATAGAGTTCTATCAACTAAGTCATTAATATTTTTTTTATTAATTTTAACTTTTTCAAATAAATCAAATAATGCATATATCTCTTCATTAGTAGAAAAACCCATCGCTCTTAAGAAAGTACTGATAGGAAACTTTTTTCTTCTATCAATGTAAACCTGCATGGAATCATTTATAGTAGTTTCATATTCTAACCATGATCCTCTAAAAGGTATTACCTTAGCAGAATAAAGAGTCGTAGAATTTGGATGAATTCTTGAAGAAAAGAAAACACCTGGTGATCTATGTAGTTGAGTTACAATGACCCTTTCAGCACCATTAATTATAAAAGTTCCTTTCGGACTCATTATAGGTAACGTACCAAAATAAGTTTCAGATTCTATTGTATGATCAAATTCTTCAGAACCTTCTGATTTCTTTGATAGTCTTAACCTAACTTTCAATGGAGCACTGTAAGTAGTTCCGATCTCTTGACATTCTACAACAGAATATTTAGGCTGACCTACTGCATAATCTATATATTCAAGTAGATACCTTTCTCTTGTATCTGTAATTGGAAATGTGTTCTTAAAAACCCTGTGTAGACCTGAATTATCTTTCTTTTGTCTTTTTGCAGTTTTTTGCAAAAACTTATCAAAAGAAGTTAATTGAAGTTCAAGTAAATTAGGCATTTCAAGTACTGCTTTGATCTTTGCAAAGGATTGTCTTTGCTTGTCTTTATTCTTATTCAAAATTAAGTCCTCCTGTAATATTATGTACTTCGTTAAAGGACTCAGAAGTTTAAAATACAAAAAAAACTAAAACATCAATTAATTATTATTTTTTATGTTTTAGCTTTACAATAATGAACATTTTATGCTCTTTTATGCTTAATTATATTTCAAACTACCGAAAATTCTTTATTGCGTTATATAAACGCAGAAAAAGTTATTCTCTTTCTGTGAGAATAACTTTTCCTAAACAGATTTAGCTTTAATTTTTTATAATATTACTTAAGATCTGCTTGACCACCTGCATCTTCTATTTGAGCTTTGATCTTTTCAGCTTCATCTTTTGCAACTGCTTCTTTAACAGTATTTGGACATCCATCAACTAATGCTTTAGCTTCTTTTAGTCCTAAACCTGTAAGCTCTCTTACAACCTTGATAACAGCGATTTTCTTATCTCCAGGAGAAAGAAGAATTACATCAAATTCTGTTTGTTCTTCTTCTACTGAATCTGCTACTGCTCCACCTGCTACCACAGTTGCTGCAGCTGCTGTTACATCGAATTTCTCTTCGATAGCTTTTACAAGCTCAGACAATTCCATTGCTGTCATTTTTTCCAATTTGTCTAATATCTCTTGCACAAAATCCTCCGATTTCATTATATTTTTAATATTTTATATTTATTCTTGCTCTTTCTTCTCTCTCAAAGCATCTAATGTTCTTGCTACTTTTGACATAGGTGCATTTAATACATTTGCAAGCATTGATAATAGTGTATGCTTGGATGGAAGATCCTTGATTACCGACATCTTATCTTCACCATAAAATACTTTATCAAAAAGACAACCTTTGATCACAAGACTTTTATTCTTTTTTGCAAAATCAAAAAGAACTTTAGCTGCAGAAGAAGGATCGTCATATGCGAATGTTATTGAGTTTGGACCTAATAAGAGAGAATTAAAGTTTTCACTGTATTCTTCATCTTTCAATGCTAATTTAACTAACGTATTCTTATAAACTTTCATTTCAGAATTAGCTACTTTAAGTTCTTTTCTTAGTCTTGAAATATCCTCAACATTAATACCATCATATCTTGAAACATAAAATGCAGATGATTCAGACAATTTCTGCTTGATAACATTTACTATCTCTTGCTTTTCAAGAATTTGTTGTTTAATATTTTCATTTGTTACTTCAGCCATTTTTTACTCCGATTATAATTCTTCCATTTAGCCTATACTAGAAATTATACTAGCTGGCTCAATATCATAAGCCAAACCCATAGTAGAAGATAAAGTTATTTTCTTTACATAAACACCTTTGGCGGCACTCGGTCTTAAAGCAATTATTTTTCTCATGAACTCTTGAATATTCTCCTCCAGTTGGATTTCTTGAAATGAAGCTTTCCCAACACCAACATGAACGATTCCTTTCTTCTCAGTTCTAAAATCAATCTTACCTGCTTTAACTTCTTTTACTGCTGTTGCAACATCTGGTGTAACAGTTCCACTTTTGGGATTAGGCATCAATCCTCTAGGACCAAGTACCTTACCAAGTCGTCCGATCTTTCCCATCATATCCGGAGTTGCAATTATTACATCAATATCTGTCCAACCACCTTGTATTTTTTCCATATACTCTTCGAATCCTGCGTAATCAGCACCCGCTTCAAGAGCTTCTTTTGCTTTTTCTTCAGTAGCAAATACTAGAACTTTTACTTCTTTTCCTGTACCATGTGGTAGAGAAACAACTCCTCTAACAATCTGGTCTGCATGTCTAGGATCAACACCTAGATTAACTGCTAGTTCTATGGTTTCATCAAATTTCGCCGTTGCATTTGATTTACACCCCTCTACAGCTTTCTTAAGCTCTAGAGAAACTCTAACTGGAGTAGATTCTAGCATTTTTTTAAGTCTTTTCGATTTTTTCATTTTATTCCTCTATGTTGTGTAACAAAAGATTTGCTCCGGCAATTATCGCATTTCTTTTATTTAACGCCTTTTACATTTACACCCATACTTCTGCATGTTCCTGCTATAATTTTCACAGCAGCATCGATGTCATTAGCATTTAGATCTTCCATTTTTGTTTCAGCTATCTTTTCTAATTGAGCTCTAGTAATTGTACCTACTTTATCTAAGTTTGGTACAGAGGACCCCTTCTCAAGCTTAAGTGCTTTTCTTATTAGGACTGATGCTGGTGACGTTTTCATTATGAACGTAAACGATTTATCTTGATAAACAGTAATTACAACAGGTACAACATCCCCTTGTTTATCTTGAGTTCTAGCGTTGAACGTTTTACAAAATTCCATAATATTAACACCCTTCTGTCCAAGTGCTGGACCGACAGGTGGAGCTGGTGTTGCTTTACCGCCAGGTAATTGCAACTTGATAAAGCCAATAATTTTCTTAGCCATGTTATATCCTTAATTTATTAAATTTAATGTATTATTCGTATTTAACTTGAAGAAAATTCAGATCTACAGGAGTACTTCTACCAAAGATAGTTACCATCACTTTCAATCTCTGTTTTTCTTCATTGATCTCCCCAATAACTCCACTAAAATCACTAAACGGACCGTCTACGATCTTAACAAAATCACCGATCTTATAAATATTTTCAACTTTTTCCTTACCTTCATTAGCTTTTGCCTTTTCAAGCATTCTATCTACTTCTTTTCTTGATAGTTGCTGTGGTTTATTTTTAGGACCCACAAAATTGAGAACCTTAGTATTACTAAGAAGAAAATGCTCAATAATTCTGTTCAGGTGGCAATTTATGAAAATATAACCAGGGTAAAACAATCTAGTTTTCTTTACTTTTTTACCATTCCTCATCTGAACAACTTCCTCAGAAGGAACAAAAATTTCTTCAATTTCATTTTCGTAGTGTAATCTTTCGATCTCACTCTCTAGAAATTCTTTTGTCCTTAACTCTTCACCAGTAAGAACATGTAATATATACCACTTAGCACTCAAAATTTATCCTATTAATCATTAATTATAAGAACATTCCCATCAACCAATTCAATACCTGGTCAGACAAAAAGACAAAGAGAACAAGAATCAACGACATTCCTATTACTATCTTTGTTGAACCCCAAACTTCCGGCTTTTTAGGCCAACTTATAAGTTTCATTTCTGCAACTAATGATTTGAAATAACCTATTACTTTTACCATTCGAACCTCTAGTTTATTCTGCAGGCATTGAGGGATTCGAACCCCCGACACCCGGTTTTGGAGACCGGTGCTCTAACCAGACTGAGCTAAACACCTGTAATTCAATTTTACTTTGTTTCTTTATGCATAGTATGTTTCTTGCAGAATTTGCAGAATTTCTTAAATTCTACTCTCGCTGAGTGAGTTGTTTTATTTTTATCTGTAGTATAATTTCTTCTTTTACACTCTGTACAAGCTAATGTTACTAATTCTCTCATAACTACTCCCTACGATTCTTTTGTAAGTGCTTACTAGCAGACTTGAACTGCTGACCTCTTCCTTACCAAGGAAGTGCTCTGCCGCCTGAGCTAAGTAAGCAGACTGCGAAAAAAAAGTGCAAGCCTAATTTTTATCAAACTTGCAATTTTTATTTTCTTTTGAGCGGGAAACGAGACTCGAACTCGCGACCCTCAGCTTGGAAGGCTGATGCTCTAGCCAACTGAGCTATTCCCGCTTGACTAATTTATATGTTTTGTGGGCCAGGATGGGTTCGAACCACCGTAAGCATACGCTAACAGATTTACAGTCTGCCTCCTTTAGCCACTCGGACACTGACCCACAACGTGCTAATAGAGGGACTTGAACCCCCGACCGGCTGATTACAAATCAGCTGCTCTATACAACTGAGCTACATTAGCATTCGTTTTACGGATTGCAAAGATAAATGTATTTCTTTTAATTGTCAAGCTATTTTTAAAGATTTTTAAAATATTTTTTCTAAGAGTTTAAAAAGTATCCTATTCAGGCTGATCAAAATTCTGTTTTTAAAATATTACCTTTGTAATTAATTGTAACTGTAGAGTCAGTTAAACTCAATATTTGTAGGTCATCCATTGGGACAAATATTCTTTTTCTTATTTCAGATTTATCTAAACCTTTACCAGCTCTTTTTGTTGATTTTGCAACTTGACTAACGTAATCAAGGTACTTTTTCCCTTTGTTAGAGTTATACACTTTAGCTTTCGAAGCATTAATGTTAATTATAATCGATGCTAAGACAACTAACAAAACTAATAGAAGATACTTTAGCTGATTTGTAGATTTAGATTTAGATTCTGATTTTGGCTTAGAGGCTTGTACCTCTAGTATTTTTTTTGAATTCTTAGTAAATTTTTCAAATTCATTTAGTGAAACAGCCCTTCTATAGAATGTTTCAGCTTGTTTTATCATGTTTGCTAGTTTGGCTTTATGTTCTTTTTTTGTATTTGAGGATGAGTCGATCAGATATTTAATAAAATCATCTATTATCTTTTTTTTGGAATTTATTTTTTCATCTTTTTTAAATTTGTCTAAATTTAAATTATTAAAATCATTAGTTTTTTGAGATTCCGAAATAATAAATTCTGAACCTTCTCTAATTATTTGAAGATCTTCTTCCCAAACGTAACCTTTTAAAGCATCGACTTCAGTAGTAAGATAAGTCAGAATTCTATCCTTCTTTTCTGAAACAGCAACTTTAAATTTTTCTTCGATCAAATCTAAAATATCTGATGCCGAATCAAATTTATTATAATTTTCAGAGTCTAATAATTTTTCAATATCAACGAATTGTAGATCAAGCACTTCCTTCTCTTTGATCGTAAAATAAGACTTTATTT
>JAQICF010000228.1 GCA_027858795.1 Candidatus Delongbacteria bacterium
CTTGAAAACGGAGAATGTGATGCGGTTATTGCCCAGAAAGTAATGGGTCTTCAATTGATCGATCAGCTTAAGCTTGAAAATATTGCTCCTTTAAATATTAAACTTGATGGTTTCCAGCAGAATTTTTGTTTTGCTGTGACAGAAGGTAACAGCGAACTTCTGTCAAAACTAAACGAAGGTCTTTCAATTATTATAGCGAACGGTACTTTTGAGAGGCTACAAAAAAAATGGTTTTCTCCTAGGGTTGATTTCAAACAAACCAGACTGATTATCGGTGGAGATAAAAATTATCCTCCTTATGAATATTTGGATGAAAATGGTGAGCCTGCAGGATATAATATTGATCTTATAAAAGCTATTGCAAAAAATTTGGGAATATTGATAGAGATTAAACTTGGAGTATGGTCAGATGTTAGAGAAGAATTATCCAATGGAGCAATAGATGTGTTACCTGGGATGTTTTATACACAGGAAAGAGATAAATATTTTGATTTTTCACCTCCGCACTTAATAATTGATCATGCAATCGTCACGAGAAAGAGTTCAGATAAGATTAATGATATTACTGAACTAAGAGGTAAAAGCATACTCGTTGAGAAAGATGATGTAATGCATGATTATTTACTTAAAAATGGATTTGATAATCAAATTAAAACTTCAGAAAATGTAGAAGAAGCATTAGTTGTTTTATCTAAAGGTCAGTATGACTGTGCCATAATTGCACGAAGAGCGGCACAATATTGTATTTCAAAGAATAAACTGGTTAACTTAAGAGTAAACAAGAATTCATACTTCTCCCAGGAATACTGTTTTGCAGGAAAAGAAGGTAACGAGTATCTCATAGGGCATCTTTATGATGCTCTTTCAGAAATAAAAGCCTCAGGAGAATACAAGAAGATTTACGACAAGTGGTTCGGAGAATATGAACCTGCAAAAATAAATTATTCAAGAATTATCAAATATTCAATAATGGTTTTAATTCTGCTTATTCTCATGATAATCGTAATCGTATTATGGAATAGAATGCTCTCCCGAAAAGTTCAGGCTAAAACTAATGAATTATCAGAGAGGGAATCTCTTCTTTTCGGAATTTTTGATAATATGTCGAGTGGATCAGGTGTGTATAAAGTTATCAATAATGGGGAGAAAGGATCAGATTATATTGTTAAGTTTTTCAACAGAAAAAGTCTTGAAATTGAAGGGAAAGAACTTAATGAAGTAATAGGAAAAAGTTTGTTTGAACTTAGACCTAAAATTGACGAATATGGTCTAATAGATCTCATGAAAAAGGTTTGGCAAACTGGAAAATCTGAATTTTTCCCATCATCAGTCTATATTGATGAGAATTATAATAATTATTACGAGAATTTTGTTTTTAAATTACCTTCAGGTGATGTGGTAACAATTTATAATGATGTGACCGATAAAAGAATCGCTGAAATAACCATCAAAGAAAGTGAGGAAAAATACCGCAATCTTGTAGAAACTGCATCAGACGCTATTTATCTGATGGATGATAAAGGAATAATTATTGAAACCAATATAAGTGCATGTAATATGTTGGGTAAAACTAAAAATAAAATTATTGGCACAAGTATAGGTCAAATAGAACCAAGTTTACCAATAGATGATTTTTTGGAATTTTGGGTTGATAAAGATTTTAATAAGAATTTTACCGTAGAAACAACCCATATTAGAAAAGACGGGACATTAATCCCAGTAGAAGTCAGTACTATGAAATATAAACAAAATAACACAGTATTGTACTATGGAATAGCAAGAGACATCACAGAAAGAAAGATAGACGAAACTGTGAAGATGGACAATCTTCTAGAACTTGAGAAAAATAAAAAAGCAACAATGAACCTTTTAAAAGATTTAAAGCTTGAGAATGATCAGAGAAAAAATGCAGAGAATGATTTAAAATCATTGAATGAAGATCTTGAGTGGAAGGTAAATGAAAGAACAAAACAACTCGAAAATCAAAATGAGGATACAATTAAGGCTCAAGAATCTCTAGTTTTGTTGCTTGAGGATGTTAATGATTCAAGAAAAGAGCTTAAAGATGCTATTAACAAACTATATAAGTCTAATTCCGATTTAGAAGCATTCAGCTATTCGGTATC
>JAQICF010000268.1 GCA_027858795.1 Candidatus Delongbacteria bacterium
ACCGATGATCCCGGATATAATTTTTCGATTAATTCATCTGCATATTTACCTTCAATATGTGGAACAAACATTCCTCCTTGAGAAAGAGCATCTGTTAGCATAACACCCGGACCACCTGCATGGGTGATAATTGCAATATTTTTCCCTTTCAATTCTTTCTGTGTAAATATTGCAGCAGTATAGATTAGTTCCTCACGACCGTAACATCTCACGATACCTGCTTTTTTGAAAAGAGCTTCAACAGCTTTATCAGGTGTTGCAAGAGCTCCAGTGTGTGATGATGCAGCTCTGCTTCCTGCATCTGAACTTCCAGCCTTTATTGCGGCTATCTTACATCCTTTTTTGATCAGCGATCTAGCATGTTTTAGTAGCATTTTCGGCTTATCAATATTTTCCATATAAAGTAATTTTACTTTTGAGCTTGTTTCAGGATCAAAGTTTTCATCCCAGTATTTCATTACTTCTTCTACACCTATCTGAGCACTGTTTCCTACTGAGAACAAACTTGCAAATGAAAGCCCCATCGGCATACCTTTTTCAATAATAAAAGCTGCGGTTGCCCCAGATCCACTGACAAAATCACATCCTTTGGGATCAAGTTTCGGAATAGGACCTGCAAAAATACCATTGTAAGTATGGTTTAAAACACCTATACAATTCGGTCCGATCAATGAAGCATTATTTTTATTAACAATATCAACAATTTCTTGCTCTAAGATCTTGCCTTCCTCACCCATTTCTCCAAAACCTGCAGAAAGAATAATAAATGCTTTCGTTTTCTTTTTCTCTGTAAGAGTAGTAACATATTCCTTCACATATTTTACAGACACAGCTATTATTGCAAGTTCAACTTCAGGAAGGTCTTCAAGTGAATGACAATTGATCCCCTGCACTGTCTCTTCTTTGGGATTAATGGCAAAAATATCACCTTTAAAATTCCCTGATAAAATATTCTTCAGTACTTTTCCACCTATCTTTGATGGATTTTCCGATGCACCAACTATTACAATTGACTTTGGGTTTATAAGTTCATTGTTTATCATTTTTATCCCTGGTTAACCATTATTAGCATATGAAATTACTTTATTGCTATTGTTTCGATCTCAATTAGAACTGACAGTGGTAATTTTCTAACCGCAAAAGCTGCTCTTGCAGGGAATGGAGCACTATAATATTTTGCGTAAACATCATTCATAGCTTTAAAATTTGACATGTCTGATAGTAAACAAGTTGTTTTAACAACATCGTCAAATGTATATCCAGCCTCTTTTAAGATTGATTCAATGTTCTTGAAAACCATTTCTGTTTGTTCGGTTATTGAACCTTCGACTATTTTACCAGTTGCTGAATCTACAGGTAATTGTCCTGAGATATATAAGATGCCATTTTTTTCTATTGCTTGACTATAAGGTCCAATAGCTTTTGGGGCATTGTCAGTGTTTATCATTTTTTTCATAATTCACCTCAAATTTTTAAATTTTATCAAGTTTTACAGTAAAATGTCTCATTATCGGAGCTTCTGACAATATTTTGAAACCATGCTTATATTCATTTCTTCTATCGTAAACATTTTTCATTGAAGCTGCAATAAAATCCATGTGGTTATTAGTATATACTCTTCGTGGGATTGCTAGTCTGAGAAGTTCCAGTTTCGGATATCTGTCTTCTCTTGTGACAGGATCTCTGTCGGCAAGTAAAGTTCCTATCTCAACTCCTCTAACTCCACCTTCAATGTAAAGCTCCACTCCTAAAAGCTGTGCAGAATATTCGCTTTGAGGAATATGAGGAAAGAATTTTTTTGCATCAACGAAAATTGCATGACCACCAAATGGTTCCATAACAGGAATGCCGTAATCTTTCATTTTCTGCCCAAGATAAGCAACTTGTTTGATTCTTGATTCCAAATAATCAAATTCAGTACCTTCATCGAGCCCCTGAGCTAAAGCACCCATATCTCTCCCACTCATACCACCATAAGTAATAAAACCTTCGTAAATAATATTAAAAGTTGAAGCTTGTTTAAATATTTCTTCATCTTTTAAACCTATGAAGCCACCCATGTTCACGATAGCATCTTTCTTACTACTCATCGTCATGCCATCAGCATAAGAGAAAGTTTCTTTTACGATCTCCTTGATCGTTTTATCCTGATATCCTTCCTCTCTAATTTTTACAAAGTAAGAATTTTCAGCAAATCTGGCACTGTCAATGATAAGCTTAGTTCCATATTTCTTACATATTTCTGAAACTTCTCTCAGATTTTTCATTGATACAGGTTGTCCACCGGAAGTATTATTAGTTAATGTCATGATGACCATTGGGATCTTCTCTATTGGATTTTCAGAAAACACTTTTTCCAATTTATTTAGATCAACATTACCTTTAAATGGATGAATAAATGTTGAATCAAATGCTTCGTCAATTGTACAGTCTATTGCTTTAGCTTTTCTAAATTCAATATGTCCCTTTGTAGTATCAAAATGAGAGTTTCCTGGAACGATATTGCCTTCTTTTACAAGCACAGAAAAAAGAACATTTTCAGCAGCACGACCCTGATGTGTCGGTAAAAAATATTCAAATCCCAAAAGTTCCTTTATTTTGTTCTTTAACTTGTAATATGATCTTGCACCGGCATAACTTTCATCACCGATCATTATTTCTGCCCATTGCTTATCGCTCATTGCTCCCGTACCCGAATCAGTTAATAAGTCAATATAAACATAGTCGCTTTTCAGATTAAAAAGGTTGTAATTTGCTTCTTTTATAAGATTTGATCTTTCTTCTTTCGTTGTTCTTTTAAGCATTTCAATGCTTTTGATCTTAAAAGGTTCAGCATATGGTAATTTCATTGTATTTCTCCATTTTTTAAAACATTATATGTATTTAGGCACGTTATTATTTTGAATAAATTTATCGGACTTAAAAAGCCGGAACTGGAATACAAACAAAAATATCCTCATCGCAAAACATATCAGTGTAAAATGAATATTTTATGTTTATTTTCTTCATTGAAAATAATATAACAAAAAAAATAGAAATTAAAATAAAATTATTTAAAAAAAATTACCAAGTATATGTAAAAGCCAATCCACCATAAGTAGGGGATACTGACAATTTGTCACCCTCTGTAAGAATATCTCTTTTGAATTCTGAAAAATAAGAATCTACATATGCGTCACCCGCTGACAATAAAATAGTACCAATAGATAACCAAATGAAATTATTCCTTTCTTTTTTATATCTATCTACAAGAAATTCATAACTATTTATTTTTTGAAGGTCTGGAATAGTTTCAATATTTAAATCATTTATCGTGTCTCTTGCATCATTTAATCTTTGGTCTTGGATTATCGCTCCGTAAATGAAGATCGATTCGGCAGCTATGTAAATACCCGCCTTAATGTACTTTTTATTGTATATCTGACCACCACCAGGTAAAACCATAGATAGAAACAGGGGAACCTTATGATTGGTTCCCCCATTTAGTTTAAGAGTCAAAAGCAGTGTTACTATTAAAGAATATGTTAATAAATTTTTTATCACTTCATCTTACATCATTGTTTCACCCATAGTGAAGATCGGCAAGTAGATAGCTACAACAATGCTACCAATTACAGCACCCATAATAACAATCAATAAAGGCTCCATTAAAGAAGAGAAACCCTTTATCTTTAAAGCAACTTCAGCATCATAAAAATCTGCAACTTTTTGCATAAGATCATCTATTTTACCGGTTTCCTCACCTGTTTCGATCAACTGTATTAAAACATCATCAAATCTATTTGCTTTTTTAAAAGCTACTGACAATTCTATTCCATTACTTACATCAGTACCACATTGCTTCAATGCTCCTTCGTAAACATAATTATTTGCAACCTTTGCGGCAATTTCTATTGATTGAAGCATTGAAGTACCTGAACTTAGTAGTAGAGCAAGTGTACTTGTTACTCTTGATACAATGATCTGTCTAACTAACGCACCAAAAACAGGAGCACTTATTATGAATTTTTCCCAATTATTATTCACTACTTTTGTCTTAAATGCCAGTTTAATTCCGTACCAAATAGCTGCTAAAACTCCAAATAATAAGAAAAAATGATCTTGAATTATCTCTGATCCATCAACAAGCATTTGAGTTGGCTTAGGTAGTTCGCCACCTAAACTTGCAAATAAACCCTGAAAAACCGGGATAATCTTCCATAGAATCACAAAAACAATTACAACTGTAAAACTTAATACGAATTTTGGATACATCATCGCTGATTTAATTGTCTGATGCATATTTTCTGTCTTTTCCATATAAACAGCCAACGATCCCATTGCTTTTTCCAAATTACCTGATGCCTCACCAGCTCTGATAATATTAACGTACATTTGATCAAATACCTTCGGATGTTTAGCCAGTGCATTTGAGAAATCAGAACCTGCATTAATGTCTTCATAAAGTTGATTTAGGATAGATTTCAACATAACGTTTTTGTTGGAATCAGCAATATTCTTGATACTTTTAGTAATGGTTACACCAGCATTGATGAATGTTACCATTTGCCTGGTAAAGAAAACTAAGTCAGATAACTTTACACTTGTAGTAAGTAATGCAAACTTATCATTCAAAGCTTGAAAACCACCACCACTTTTATCCATTTTTAGTTCTGTGATACTCACAGGTATCATATTTTGCTGCTGAAGTTTATTAACAACCTCAGTTTGGCCACCTGCCATGATCTCACCGGAAACTGTTTTACCGGCTACATCCTTAGCTACATATCTGAATTTTGGCATAATGTCTTCCCTTTATTTTAATGATTTGTAATTATGTTTACTCACTTGTAGCATAAACTAAAGCTTCTTCTATGTCAATATAACCTGCTTGAAATTGTCTAATCGCATCCTCCCTTAAAGTCCATAAAAGGCCTTCTGATTTTGCAACATCACCTATTTCTAAAGCAGTCCCCCCAGCCATTATTGTAGAGCTTATTTTTTTATTCATTTCCATCATCTCGATTAATGCGATACGACCTGATCTACCAGTATTTTTACAATTTGGACAACCCTCACCCTTGTAGAATGTTCCCTTTTCAATTTCTTCTTCGGTTAATCCTAATCCAATTAGTGATTTTTTATCATATTCATGCTCAACTTTACACATTTTACAAATTCTTCTTGCAAGTCTTTGAGCAAGAATCAGCTTAATAACAGTTCCTACCAAATAGTCTTTTATCCCCATTTCTATAAAACGAGTAACAGTTGAGGGAGCATTATTTGTGTGGAGAGTACTAAATACAAGGTGTCCAGTTAATGCTGCTTCACAACCAATATGTGCAGTTTCATAGTCTCTCATCTCACCAATAAGAACCACATCAGGGTCTTGACGAAGTATCTGTCTTAACGCTGTTTGGAAATCGAAATCCTGTTGCCTATTAATATTACACTGAATGATACCCGGATTCTCGATCTCAACTGGATCCTCAACAGCGACAATATTGAGGGAAACATTTTTAATATAGTTCAATGCTGATGCTAATGTATTCGTTTTACCGGATCCGGTCGGTCCTGTAACTAGCACCATCCCATCTTTTCTTTTTATATTTTTAACAAATGTTTCTATATACACCGGGTTTTGGTTAAAAATAGCTTCAATAGGGAATAATTCCTCAGTTTTTAAAAGACGAAGTACGATCTTTTCACCATGGATAGTAGGTAAGGTACCAACACGGAAATCAATTGGTCTTCCGTTCATTTTCATTCTGATTTTACCATCTTGAGGTCGTAATTTAACATCAAGTTTCATTGTTCCGGTAAGTACTTTAATCCTTGCAGCCATCGCATTTTTTAATTTTATTGGCAATCTGCCATATCCTTTTGGAATGTATAGATCACCATCCTTTCTAAATCTTATTTGAAGATATTTTTCCTGAGGTTCAATGTGAATATCTGAAGTGCCATCAAGATCTGCTTTCGCTAAAACACTATTTACCAGCTTAATAACTGGAGCCGAATCCGCATCTCCATCTTCTTCATCTGTTGCTGCTGTGACCTCCTCAATATCTACATCATCTCCAAAAACATCATTAAGTGCTGAATTTGCCCCTGCAGCTGCTGTCAGTTTACTATATAAATCATCAATTGCTTTTTCAATTTTATCTTCTGTAGAATAAATAGGTACAATTGACATTTGAGCTATCATTTTAAGACTGTCTGTAACAGCTAGATCATCAGGATTTAACATGGCAACAGTTAGGCCAAATTCATCCATCGACATTGGTATCAGGGTGTGTTTCCTTGCAAAATCTTCAGGAACTTTCATCAATGTTTCATCAGCAATCGATTGGAACATCTTATCATCCGCAATTCCATATCCTTTTTGCTCTGAAAGTGCTAATACAAGGTTATCTTCAGTCATTAGATCCATATCAACCAAAGTTACACCCAGCATTTTTCCGGTTTCTTTTTGCTGTTGCAGTGCTTCAAGTAAATCTTCTTCACTTATGTATCCGTTGTCAATTAGAAATTGTCCGAAATAGTTTCTGTTACTACCGAACTCCTTTCTAACCATATCAGATATCTGACCATCAGACTGAACTGTCCCTTTTTTTGCCAAATGACTCTTTATTTTTTCGATTAATTCTTCATTCTCAACCGGTTTCGATAAAAAATCATTAATATGGCTTTCTGAAAATGCTTTGATGGCAACATCCATATTTCCAAAACCTGTCAAGATCATTGACATTACTTCAGGTTGTAATTCTTTAATTTTTTTAATTGTTTCTATTCCATCCATTTCAGGCATGTTAAGATCTGATATTATTAGATCAAAATCTTGTGTTTTTGCCATTTCAAAGGCAACAACACCATTTTCTGCTTGAAAAGAATTTGTAAAACCTTCAGATATCAAAAGGTCATAATAAGTCTCTCGAAGATCATCATCGTCATCAATTATTATAATATTGGAATTTAAAATCTCATCAGCCATAATTTCCCCAATTTATTTGTTATCTAATACCTTCTCTATCCATAAGGTCAAGCAAGACGCCAATTTCAGTATTACATGAATGTATTGCTACTTCTTTTTCGATCAAACCGTCTTTAACAAGTGCAACCAAATGCTGGTTGAATGTCATCATACCATACTTTTGACTTACCTGTATCATACTATCAAGTTGATGTACCTTATTTTCTCTGATCAAAGACTGTACTGCAGGAGTTCCAATCATGATCTCACACGCAAGTACACGACCACCACCAATTTTTGGTAATAATTTCTGAGTAACAACGCCTTGAAGCATCATACCCAACTGTGTTCTTACCTGCTCCTGAGCATTTTCAGGAAATGAATCAATGATCCTTCCAATAGTTTGCGCACAAGAATTAGTGTGTAAAGTTGTCATAACTAGATGTCCAGTTTCTGCGGCTCTAAGTGCAAGTTCGATAGTTTCCCTATCTCTCATCTCTCCGACTAGAATCACATCAGGATCCTGTCGCAAAGCAGCTTTAAGAGCAAAATTAAACCCTTTAAAATCAGTTCCAAGCTCTCTCTGATTTACGATGGCTCTCTTAGATTTATGTAAGAATTCTATAGGATCTTCAATCGTTAAAATATGAACAGGATGTTCACTGTTAACCTTATCGACCATAGTTGCAAGTGTCGTTGATTTTCCGGATCCTGTTGGTCCGGTAACCAAAATAAGTCCATTATTTTTATCGCATAAGGTTGATACAATCGGCGGAATACCTGCTTCATCAAATGATCTTATATCATTGGGGATAGCTCTGAACGCTATTGATATAGCTTCTCTCTGACTATATACATTTACTCTGAATCGTCCTAAGTTTCTAATGCCTGTTGAAAGGTCAACTTGGAGATTTTTTTCAAATTCATTTTTTTGATATTCGTTCAAAACACTATAGGCGATCTCTTTTGTCTCAGTAGGCATCAAAACCGGATGGTTTAACCTGACAAGTTCACCGTCTATTCTTATCACGGGAGGACTTCCCGCGCAAATGTGCAGGTCAGATGCTCCTTCCTGTACACAAATTTCTAATAATTCAACAACATCAGCCATGAAATCTCCAATAAATTAACTACTTTTATGAGTAACCAGTGAAAAACAATACCTAAATAAATTTAACAGATAAAAAAATACATTTTCTATACTATAAAGTCAAGCGCAAAAAAAAGTTCAGAACTATATATCAGATAACTAACACTATCACAATTTTAGTGACATTGTAAATGCGGTGATCAATTTCGATAGTTCAACGTTAGATAGGTCAAGTAGGTGAGATAACTTCAAACCGATATTTTTTAATATCATGATCCCGATCTCAGGGTTTTGATCTATTATATTTTCAAAGTCATCTTTTGATAAAAAAGCTACCTTAGTATCTGTTTTCGCTAATATAGATGCACTCCTTTTGAAATTTGTATCGAACATTGACATCTCACCAAAATAAGAGAGCGTGTCATCTTTGATATTTATTATCTTCTTATCTTCAGGATTAATCTTTACTTGCTCAAAGAGTGGAATCAGACTTTTATCTATTATTATCTCACCTTCAAGTAGTAGGAACATAGAACCTCCAACAGAATCCTCTTCGATAATTATATCTCCTGCTTTATATTCATATGATTCAAAATATTTTTTTATACTACCGATCTGATCTGCTGACAGACCGGAAAATAAAGAATTATCACTAAAATTTGTCATTATATGCTCCCTATCAAATGATCAACTAATTATTCTGCATAATCTAGTTATTCTGTATTATCTAATTGTTCTGGATCAATACTGCATGCTCGAACTCTTTTACAATATAATCCTCTTGCGGATTTATAGAAATCCTGCGCTTTTCTAGATCATTTACCATCCTGCCAGCTTCTTCAAACTTTCTTTTAATAAATGAGTCTATTGAGCTTGTATCTGCTGAATCAATATTTTTCATTTTCAGAATATCTTGATATTGAACCAAAGCTATTACTATAGAATTTTTCTTTTCTTTATAGAAGGTTGATAATTCTTTAAAAGTTTTACCGATGAATTCTTTTGGTATCTCTATTAACTTTAGGATGTTTTCCTTTTCATAGCTAAGTAATTCCCATATAACACTATTCAATCCTGGAGATACAATATTCGTTGATAAAAAGTATGGTACAGTCTGAGTTGAAATGAAATAGTCATCAACTTTAGCTCTTTCAATATATGGTATTGTTTCTGTTCTATTAAGCTGTGAATAAACTTTTATTTTTTCAGAGATGGATTTTATGGTCATAGTCGCAAAAACTGTTTTTTCATCTGCTCCCTGAGAAGAAGTAAGAGAAATATCAGGTACAATTATTACACCTTGAGCAGAGATAACATTTGCCCTTTCAAGAACATTTATATCCGCAAAATCACCTTTGATGAATTGAATTTTTGCTTCAGGATATTTTTCTATGATAGAATTAAGCTGTTGTGCTTCCAGATCATTTATAAGCACTATTTCACTTGAAGCCGTTTCTGTCAAAATTTTAATTATGCCTTCAACACTCCAGTTCCAGCCACAAATGATTACATGTTTTTTGAATTTTATCCGGCCCATACCTTGCCCGTCCTTAATTTTTTTTGCTATTAAAATTGATGATATAATTGCTGTGAATACTGAAATAAATATCATTCCGAAAAATATTAAACCTATCACAATCATCCTGCCTTCAGGACTTTTAGGTGTAATATCTCCATACCCGACAGTACTGATTGTCACTACTGAAAAATATAACGCTTCAAAAAAAGTATTTATTCCATCTTCAAAAATTATAAATAAAATACCGGAAAGTATTAGAACTAAAACGGTTAGTGTTACGACCATTATAAGATCGCTTTTTCGAAATTCTCTGAATATTCGTTTTATTCGTTTCATGATTATATAGAATTTATTTGTATTTGCACTATTTTGCAAGAAATTAAAAAAAAATTATGATCTAAAATAAAAAAGGAGCTATTTTACAATAACTCCTAAAAAACAATAAATGACTTCAAATAAAGAAATTCAAGGAAGGTTGATTTTATTTAGAAGGAGCTTAGAAGAACTAAGTGACTTCGAGAATAAAAGCGTCCTGACGATGAAGTTCGAAATTTAAAGCATTTATTTTACATACTTTGCTACGAAATCATCAATAACACCAGTCAAATCTGGTTTTCCAATTTCATCAAGATCATAACCTATTCTTACAGTAGGCTTGTTGATTTTTACAATTCTGTTTAGATCCATTGGAGTACCGATAATAACAGTATCACAATCAGTATTGTTGATAGTAGTTTCAAGATCTTTTATCTGCTCATCACCATAACCCATTGCTGGAAGTAAAGTACCAATGTTAGGATATATCTTGAATGTTTCAGTTAATTTTCCAACTGTGTAAGGTCTTGGATCAACTATCTCTGCTGCTCCAAATTTCATTGCCGCTACAGTACCCGCACCTAATTTCATTTCACCGTGAGTAAGTGTTGGTCCATCTTCTACAACTAATACTCTCTTACCTTTAATCAATGAAGGATCTTCTACAGTAACTGGAGATGCTGCATCAACAACGATAGCTTTAGGATTAACTTTTGCAATATTTTGTCTTACTGTCTGAATATCTTCAGGTGCTGCTGTATCCATCTTGTTGATAATAACAACATCAGCCATTCTAAGTGATACTTCACCAGGATAGTAGTTTAATTCTGCGCCAGCTCTATGTGGATCTGCTACGGTGATACTCAAGTCTGCGTCAAAGAATTCAAAGTCATTATTTCCACCATCCCAAATTACAACATCGCAACCATCAGGATCTTGTTCAGCTGCTCTTAAAATAGCTTCATAATCAACACCAGAATATATTACATTACCACGAACTACATGTGGTTCGTACTCTTCCATTTCCTCAATAGTGCATTTGTGTAATTCAAGATCTTCAACTTTTGCAAATCTTTGAACTTTTTGAGCTACAAGATCACCGTAAGGCATTGGATGTCTTGCTGCAACAACTTTAAGTCCCTTAGCCATAAGAAGCTCAATAACTTTTCTAGAAGTTTGTGATTTACCACATCCTGTTCTAGTTGCACAAACTGAAATCACCGGCTTAGTACTTTTAAGAGCAGTTTTCTTAGGGCCAATAAGTTTAAAATCAGCACCTGCTGTGTTAACTTTAGCACTTACACCCATTACGTGCTGGTATGTTACATCGCTATATGCAAAAACACACTCGTCAACATCTAGATCTTTGATCAGTTTTTCAAGTTCTTGTTCAGCATAAATTGGAATACCTGCCGGATAAAGTTCCCCTGCTAATTCTGTTGGATATTTTCTACCATCAATATCAGGTATTTGAGCTGCTGTAAAAGCTACTACATTATAATTCGCATTACCTCTGTAGTAAGTGTTAAAGTTATGAAAATCTCTTCCTGCTGCACCAATGATAAGAATGTTCTTCTTAGCCATTTTGACTCCTTGTTTTATTTTAAGTTTAGTTGTTTTCAGCTATCTTACACCAATAGCGAATTGTCAATATAAGAGTTTAAACTTTAAAATCAAGAAAATTAATTACTCTTCAATTCTTAACAATTTTATTTCTTCTATGCTAGACCATGAAATATTTTTTCATTTTTTTACAATTTTGAACAATTTCAATCAACATATCTGTTGCAGAAACGTTGCAAAATCAGAAAAAAGCTTGTTGCAGTTTTGTGGCAACTTGTTTTTCTCAAAAAATCACTTGAGAAAAAGAAACTCAACGGTCATAGCAAAAAGTGTTAATCAAGTCAAGTAGGGGATCCAAGTCATTTTGCTAATGTTATGCACTGTCAATCCTCGATTATATACTTAAGTACTAATTTAATTCAGAAATCCATTCATGTTTCATCATCTATTCAAAAAGTTTAACTTTTAATGCAAATGAACCAAAAGTCTCTTCGTTTTTTGATTCTACTTTTAAGAAGAATGGAAAAAGCTCGTAATTCAAACTATCATTGGTTAAATCAATAATATTACCATTGTTATTCATGGTGTCTTCTGGTCCAAATATTATTGTACATCCATCCTGTTTGTAAGCAGTCACTTTTATGTTTGCATCATATAGGTCATTTACTTCAAACCATTCAACTTTGAACTTAGTCCCCAATTCGTTTTTACTTAAAGAAAACCATTTAAATCTTTCATCGCTTACTTCACTTTCTGTCAATTGGTCAAGGCGTAATACGTTAAGTGGAAATTCTATTAATTCTGGAACTAAAGCTCGTATTGCAAAAGTGCCTTGAATATTGTTGTTTGTAGAAACCTTGATCTTTATCTTTGTTTCTGTTGCGGGGTAATTACATCTCCAGGAATTATATGAGCTGTTTTTATCTTCAAAGTATGGTGTTATTCCGTCTTCATAATAAGCAGAAACTCTAATATCTCCTGAGTAATTAAAATTGTTTTCATTTTCTTCCCATAAGATATAAACGTAGTTGAATCCAGTAATGTCTACATCATACCATATTTCTTGGTTGATCCCGATTGTATCTGTTTTTAGTTCATCGAAAATTAAAGTTTTATTTATTATAACAGTTTCTGTTTCCGGATCACTTATGTTAGTGCATCCAATAAACAGAATAATTGTCAGTGAGATCAAACAGAATACTGTTAATTTCATAGATTTAGTTTGTTTCATCTTGATTTTCCTTTTTGTTAATTTTTTGAAGTTAATCTAATTAATCCTCTTTTTCTATGTTTAGACAAACTATGTGCTAGTAGTAAATTTATAAATTCAATTTTTATAATTTCAAACCTTCTGAATAAATTAGTTAATTGATTGTGCATAACGGTCATGGCAAAAAGTGTTAATCAAGTCAAGTCGGGAGTCCAAGTCATTTTGCTAATGTTAGGGGTCTGGGTGTATTACATTAAAATATACCGGCATTCTTCATTTTATACCTTCCAATAACTTTTGTAATAACACTCTTGATTCATCAACATTACCATCCATCTGAATAAGCAAATCTAAACTATATTCCTCGTTTATTTCACGAATAAGTATGTTCTTCAACTTATCAATCATATTTAAACTACAAATTTCTTTCATTTTTAGTCCAAGAATAACAATTCCCGCAAAATATAGATCAAATTTTTCCTTCTCGATAATCTCTGGGTAATTATCAAATATAAAGTTTTTGTCCAATGTCATTTCATAATTTTTTAGAATGAACGATATATCTAACGCATCTTTAGACCTTATGGGATAACTATCTCTCCATGATATAAATTTTAAGATTGTCAAATCTTCAAGTGTAGGGATCTTAATTTCGGTATAACCTTGAATTTGAATAGTTTGTGCTCTACTGTAAACTTCTAAAAACTCCTCAACATTCATTGTATTTTGGTTTTCACGCCAAATTAATTTTCCATCCTTTGCAATATTTCCATATGGTATAATATCAATAAAAGTACTTTTATATCTAAATTTATGAACTTCATCAGTTGTAACAAATCCGTAACTTTGGGTTAATTCATTTTTTATTTCATCAAATGAATTCCATGTATCAATTTCTACAGCAATATCGATATCCATTGTAATTCTAGGAGCTTTAATACCATGCTGGTATTCAAAAATAATATCCCTAACTGTTGCACCTATTAAAATAAATGGAATATTAAATTTTTCTGTAATTTCTTTTATATAAACGATACATATTAGAAATTCAGGTTCAAATTTATCCGAGTTTATCTTCAATGTAATCCCTATAAATTATTTTTGCGACTTCAGTGTTCCTTTGATTATTACCTGACAATAAATCTGCATATACGATAAAGGGATGGACTGTACTTTTGTAGTTTTCGTTAATTTCATTACTAAACCAAGAATTATCGTATATCTCAATATATCCATCCTGATCATCCGTAACAAGTCTGTGCTTAAATAAAAATTCATTGAATTTATTTTTATTCACATAAATTATAAATATTTCAGGTTTCATGACCTTTTTTAATAAATACGCAGCAGGTTCACCACCCCATTTAGCATTTATGTTTTCAGTTAATGAGATATCACCTTTAAATTTTCCTAAAAATATCTTTGGTTTGAATTTGTCAGAATAAGCTATGCACCATTTTTCAAAAAGCTCCTTTTTGTTTATAATTCTTTTGCCTGATGAAAACTTGATTAAGAATTTCTGACTTTCTAGCTTTTTTAACACATTGCCTACTGAACCCAAAGGAATTCTTGAAAATTTTGATATATTTCTTTGACTTGTATTAATCAATTCATTATTTGTTAACACGGCAAATATTAATTTTATATCTGTTATATTATAATTCTTCAAAAATAAATTATTTTGAAGAATTTTATGTTTCTTACCTTTAACAAAAATATAAACGCTTTTTGATTTTATAAAACAGTTGCCTGCGGCATCAATAAAGTTAATATCATTTTTCTTTAACTCGTCTGATATTACGGGATTTATATAATCTGAAACTATAATTGTTTTTTTTTCATAGACTTTACTTAGAATTATTGAAAGGATTGACCTTGTTACATTTGTGTGAATATCATAATTGTATTTTAACATTTGATTATTCACTTCAATTATAATTTCTTTATCTTCTATTTTATAATCAATTTCGGTTTCACTATTCTTTATAAATTCATCCCCAATTTTATGGATTCCATTCTTATTGAGCATTTTAAAGCCTCCAATCGTTCGTTATGTGGCGGTGTTCATTATTTATGAACATAAGAAAAAAATGAACACCCGTCAAGTCTTTTATTCTTAGGAATGCCGGTATATTTAATGTTCCAATCTTATTCTTAATTACACCTTGCCCCTAACGGATATGGCAAAAAGCAGTGGGGCAGAGCGAGTTAAATGTGCAAGTAACCCATTGATGTTTTGCCAATGTTGTCTGTTGTTCTTGGGGGGTTCTTTTTTTTATTATCTAAACTTGCCAATAGTACCTTTCATTTTAAGATAAGTTGATAAGGTTAAATAACCTCACTTTACCAAAGCCCAATTGTCTAATTCAATTCTGTTCTATTCAAATATTCAGCATATTATTCTAGTTTCTTTATGAAGATTAAAAATCATTTTGTATTCGCTTGATGCGATTAGGGCATTAAGACCTTCTGAAGTATTTGTTATAATTTTAGGCATATTTGCACTTTAAGTTCAGTGTACTCTTTGATTTTTTTTATTTAAATAACACACCGCTAACATATAATATTCTTTATGTTTTCCTAATCGATCTTTTTCACCCCAAAAATTAAATAGCTTTTTTAGAAAATTCTTCTTTGCAAGTCCTGTTTTTGTGTCTAATTTCTTATTTAAAGTTCGAATAATTGATGTCCGTTCTTCAACTAAGTTTTGTAAATTCAAATTTAATATTTCATTCAATTCATTATCAAATGTAATATTTGTAGATTTGATATAACCATTTTTTAGATATTTAATTGTATCAATATCATTTTTACTTTGAGGATTGAATGACAAAATTTTATTTTCTTTTTTTTTGTCACAGCAATAATATTTTTTGCTCAATTTCTCATTGCCATCGCAGGCTAATAATAAATTATCATAATCTATAGAATTCAGTGGATATAAATCACGGCATTTATAATGTTCAATTCGAGAATTAATTATTCTAGAATCTACGCTCTTAATTCTTTTCATACAATAACAGCAAATATACCCCTGTTCTTCAGCTAATAGTAATCTTAATTTGTTCTTATCAAGCAAATTATCAAATGCAGCTTTATATGCATTTGATATTTGAGTACTATTTGAAATTGTGCGAGTTGAATTTATCACATGTTTCTTAGTTGCTTTTATAAAAGCAGGTTCTTTTCTTCTTTTTCCTATATATTGCATTAGAATTAGTCCAATTCATCTATAAAATCGATTTCTATTTTAGCGCTAATCATATCTGGATCATCTTCTCCAAGTATATCAACTAATTTCTCATATAATTCTAATGCTTTTTCTTTATTTTCATCTTCTAATAATGAAAATAAATTATTTATCTGTAATTGGATATCTTCTCGTCTAGCATTTATGCCCAATGCAAACAGTGCAGAGTTATTATCTCTTCCATATGTAGGAGATGTTTCTTTTATCTCACCTTTTTCTATCAAAAACACATCTTCTTTTTTTTGATGTTGTAATATTTGTGGAGAATGAGTAGTTATTATAAATTGAGTCGTTCTTTCTGATTTCTCTAACTCCGGTATGAATTCTCTTTGCCATTCAGGATGCAAATATGTGTCTGGCTCATCAAATAAAAATAAAGTATCATTTGTTCCGATAAATTCAGTTAAACTTTTTAGAGTTATAAATTGTTGTTCACCTTCAGAAAAATTATCAGACCATATTAAAAAATCATTGTTAGGATTTTTAAATCCTAAACTAACCCTTGTTATTATGTCATTCAAATATGCTTCTTCAAACTTAAAAAACAAATCCTTTTCATACCCAAGTAAATCTTTTATCTTCTTCAGTTTATTCAAAATATCAGATTCAATTAAAAAATATAATTCTCCATCAATAGCTCTTTTAATTTTAGAATTATCTCTTAGTATCTCAAGAAGTTGCAGGACTGCCCCATTACTTGCTCCCCAGAAATTCTCAATTGTTCCTTTAGGTTTAGCCCATGAAGGCTTCTTAAAGTATATAGCAATTTTTTTTAATTGAGTTAGATTTAATCTCTCATACTTAAAATTGTTTAAGCTTTCAAGATCAGAAGAAATAAGTGATAAGAACATAAATTGTGTATGTTCAGGTTTTACATAGAAAATAGGTCTTTGTTTTATTGATAGATTATCATGTATTCCTTTTGCCGAATTATTTATACTTCTTTTAAAATCTTCTTCAAACCTTTTCGCTGTATTCTCAAGTCGTTTGACTAAACCAGAATAATACAAAATAATATTTTCTGGTAAATATTTCATTCCTTTTGAATTAATATCATTCTTAAAATTGCTAAATGATATTGGAGAATTATTCACAATGATTTCATAACCTTGCCTCTTCTTATTCAATGTAGAAAATCCTTCTATCTTAATATTATTATCTGAGCATTTATACTCTATCTCAAAATCTAGAAAAGGTGTTTTCTCTGTATCTAGGTATAGATACTTGAAGATCAGTGTCAAAGCCTCTAAAAAATTTGACTTTCCAGATCCATTTTTCCCAATTATTACAGA
The DNA here is from genome assembly GCA_027858795.1 of Candidatus Delongbacteria bacterium. The sequence goes on from JAQICF010000268.1 coordinate 17,192, forward strand.
AATATAATTGTCACTTGAAAAATTTATCTCAAAGTCTTTTAAGTTTTTGTATTCTTTAATAAATACTCGTTTTATCTTCATTTAAATATCTCCTTCTCAAACTCTTCAATTGCTAAATTTCTATTTTCTTTAGATTGATTTTGTAATTTCTTTATTTTGCTTTTCATTTTACCAATTGATTTAGCAATTTCTTCTTGAATTTCTAACGGAGGCAATGGAATAGGTATGTTTAAAATTTTTACTTGATTTATAATTGGAATTGTAGCTTGAGTTTTCTCAACTGTAGTGATATTAGAAAATTGGTTAAAAAAATAATAAATATATTCAATATTAACTTTTGACTTATCAAAATATAATCCTGTTATCTGTTGATTACTTGTAGCAAATTCGTCAAAGACAATGCTTACCTTTCCGATTGTTGAGCCAATGCCAACAAAAAACAAAGTATCCTTAATGAATTTTCTAGATTTTCTATCTTCAAAAGCTAATTTTGTTACTTTTCTTTTAGATTCTGTTAAGTACATCTTATTGGTCAAATCGGCAGGAGTATAAAAGTTAATGTCGCCATTTTTAAAATATTCATCTCTTGTAGTTGGAGGAGTCGTTCCCGTTGAAATATCAGAGATAATATTTTTTACTTTTGTTATTGGAAATTTTGATTTTAAAATAAATTCCTTTGTATTATCCCATCTATCTAAATCAGAATAATTCACTATTTTTAAAATTTGCTTTTCTTTTACATCCAATTTTTTAATATCTAAAACATCAAAAAGATATTCATCGATATTTTTTTCAATCTGGATTGCTTTCTGCTCTTGCTGTTCTGCCAGTTGGATATTTCTGTTATAGGATTTAACTATCCGATTTTGTTCTTTAAGGGGAGGAAGTGGAATTTTAGCATCAAGAAATGTTTTTTCATTTATACGTTGTCTACCTGTAGTACCACTACTGGCATTCTGACAGTATTTTAAAAATTGTTTCGTTGTTGTCAAAAATCTTAGAAAATCAGGATTAATCTTTTGGATGTTAATGTCATAACTTAGAAAATCTGATGTAGTTACTGCACCTTCAAGAAAATCTGGAACAATTCCAAATGCTCCATTACGAGCATCTATCTTAGAAATTATGAACTGACCTGCTTTTATTAAATATTGTTTTTTTGTACCAATCTTAACCCCTTGTACTTCATCTCGCTTAAAAACACCTTTGTTGTACAATTTAATAGTAACTCTCGTATATGTTACAGTGTCATCTATTGATATTGTGTTTTTATTTCTTTGTAGAAAGTCTCTAATACAAAATAGGTCATACTTTTTATTATATCCAAAAGAATTCTTTATTAAAGCTTTAACACTCCAATTTGTTAATCCAGAATAATTAGCAGTACTGATATAATCTTGCATCATCGTTTTATCCATAAATTACTACCGATTCACTTACTAAAGATAGACGCTTTATTTTTTCATCCTCTATAATTACATATTGTATTTTATCATATTTATTCTTCCAAAGCTTATTTATTTTTCGATATTTAGTAAATTCTTTAGCAAGAGGAAGTAATTCATTCTCAATTTTTGTTCCAGTTGTACTTATTCCAGCTTTTCCCACTTCAGCAATAGGAATTTCGTAATCAAAATTCTTCTTAATCTGTGATTTTATTTCATCTTCAATCTTATGTTCTATTTCTTTAATTTGCTTTCTTAATACTTTTTTATTTTCTACATTTAAAACATCTTTACTTTTCAAAGATAGCTTAATATTAAGTGAATTTAATTCTCTTTGGTATTTTTTCTTAGTACTTTTTGTTGCTACTTCCACTATCATTGAATATTCTTTGTCCTCTTCTTCTGTAAACTTCTTAAAGAACAACAAACTTGGTTTTACTGTTGCACCAGCAGCTATAAAAACATCTTGTGGTATTGATGTAATCAAAATTATTTTAGCTTTACTTTCAACAAAATCTCTAATTTTTTGCAAATTACTATTGTTCAATACACCCTCAGGCAAAACAATCCCCATTCTACCGCCAGGTTTTAATAGATTTAAACTTCTCTCGATGAAAAGAACTTCAGTCAATGTACTCATCTTACCTGTTTCATAAAGATTCAGTAACGGTTCCCCTATATTATCAGTTACTTGCTTCATTGCCTTATCATAAATGTCTTTGCCATATCGCTTTTCATAAATTTGTATAAGTTTTTGATCTGTGAATTTATCTGCTTCTGTTATTTTTAATGATTTCTCAACTCTCGAACCAAAAGGGGGATTAGTGAGAATTATATCAAATCTATTTTCAAAAATACCATTCACATTTAATAAACCATCATTATGGTGCACACCACCATGACCATCACCATGCATTATCATATTCATTTTTGCAGTTCGTGACATTCTAGGATTGGCATCTGTACCAAATATGCAGTCATATGAAAGCTCCCTTAGTCTACTTTTTTCGTTATTAATATCAAGTTCTGCGTTAAGGTTACTAAATATCTTATTTACTTTTTCATCTATATCTGCTTTTTTCTTTTCTGATAGTTTTTCATAACTATCATCATAATATTTTTCTTTTATTTTATCTTTTTCATTTTGAATTTCATCTTCAATTTTTGATCTTATATACTCAAATGCTTTAATTAAAAAACCTCCACTACCACAGGCAGGATCGCAAATAACTTCACCCTCTTGAGGATCAAGAACTTCAACCATAAAATCAACAATTGTTCTAGGCGTAAAAAATTGTCCTAATTCTCCTCTAAATGTTCTACCAAGGAATTTTTCAAATGCAATTCCTTTTACATCATCTGAAGTTGTTGAAAGATTATATTTCTGCAATTCTTTTACTATTGCTTCAAAACTACCTTCCTTTACATTGATTTTTTCGTAATTTTCAAAAAGATAATCTTTTTTAAATTCTTCTTTTGTATTTTCGAACAACTTTTGATAAAATGGCAAATCTGATGATGCCCTATACTTTTCATCATGCTCTTTACCTTTTTTAAATTCATCAAAAGAAAATAATTGACCTTGATTGTTATCTCTTTCATATCTAATTTTTATAAACAAAATCTTACTTATTTCATCAAAAGCTGCTTCAGGAGAAAGCTTATCATTGTTTCTTATTATATTATGACACTTAAAAAGTAGTTTTGAGAATTCATCTCTAGTGAAAACTTTTGTCTGTTTTAATAACTCACTAATTTTTTTCTGATCAGCAATATCATTTGCATTTGGTATATCAATTATTTCATCAAGCATTTTTGGTATTTTACCTTTGACGACTCTAAATATTTTAGTTTCTTTAAGGTTTGTAGTCACAAAAAATTCAGCACCTGCCCAAGAAGCATAATTATATCCCTGAAAATAATCTTCTTCCCTAATTGTTAAATGTTCAGCCTTGCATTCAATAACTATAGCAGGACTATTTTGTTCAACTTTATCCTTCTTAGATTTCCAAATAACAATATCAGCCATTGCACGACCTTGCCCTCTCTGAGAATTATTTACTTTCTCTTCCTGGGACATTTGATCTAGAGAATAATTGTAACTATTAACTAATCGACAAATATATTTTTGCCTAACTTCCTCTTCTGGTTTCTTAACTAACCATTTATCTTTAAGAGGAGCAAATATTTTGTTGTCTTTAACCTGTACTTTGCAATCCATTCGATTTTACCTCATGCTAATAATACTTTGTTCACTCTTACACAATATAGATATATTGCCTAGAAATTAAAATAATAATTTTGAACTATTAATTTTTACCTTTTTTTAGTTTTTCAAAATCCAACCCAATACCATAAAAGTTAGGTTTAAACAATATTGCATTTTTCAACTTAGATAAAAAACTTTTTTCATATATTGATTCAAAACCATCTTTAATAATTTTCTCAATCATACTACCCAAATCCTCTTCGAGTACATACTCATGCTTAAGGATAACCATGCTTAAAGGAATTCTCACAGATGCATTTTTTATAATATCTAATCTTTCTTTATGTGATATACCCGTAAAGAAAAGGATTGGAGTTTTAGGTCTTCGTTCACGTATACGCCTTCCAAGATCCAATCCTGAATAGATATAGTTACCTTTATATTTAAACTCTAAATTGGAATTCGTTTCACTTATAGGTAATGCGATATCAATAACAAATAAATCAATTTGTTTTCTTGTAGATAAAAATTCTAAACAATTGTTAACATTCCTAGAATTATATATTTCATATCCAATCTCAGCAAAATAGTCTGCATAAATACTTATGTAATAATCATCATCTACGAACATAATCCTTTTTGCTCTTTTACCCATAAACAACTCCATATTTACATCTTTTTAATCAATATTATACTACTGAATAACATATCATTATTTGAACTATTGGCAAGTTTAATCTTTTATCTTTAGAATCCATTAATAAAACCCCCAAGAATGTCAGACAACGGTCATGGCAAAAACCAGTGGTGATAAGCGTAGAAAACTCTCCAAGTAACCATTGATATTTTGCCAATGTTGTGGGTCTGTAGTAGTTTTTTGCACGACTATATTAAGCGCTATCAAAAGGTTTGTTTTATGATATAACTCTTTACATTGGCACATTATTTCAAAAATAACATCTTCTTTCTATCAACTGCATTACCGTCAATTACTAAAGAATAATAATAGATGCCTGCTGTTAACTCATTCGCATTAAGTTTATAATTATGAATGCCTTTACTCTGCTTCCCTAGAGTAACCTCACAAGCAATTTCACCTTTTGCGTTGTAAATATTAATTTTCACATCAGAGTTTTCTTTCAGTTCATAAGGAATCATAGTAGCATTATTGAAAGGATTTGGGTAATTTTGTTTCAGGTCAAAACTGTTAACAGTAAAATGTCCATTGTCAATAGAAGTTGGGATATTTGTCTGAATTGGGTTACCTGACCCTGGTA
>JAQICF010000272.1 GCA_027858795.1 Candidatus Delongbacteria bacterium
TTAAAGAGCAGATAAAAGATGGTGAAAATGGATTTATTATAGAAAATTCCACAAGTAAAAGTGTTGAAGATACAATAATAAAAGCCTATTCTCTTGATGAAAAAGAATATAGCAGGTTAAGTGAAAATGCCTTATCTTCGAATAAGGAAGTTGCATTGATTAATGTGGGTGAAGAATTATTAAACATTTATAAAAAAGAGAGCAAGTAATGAATAAAAAAATAGCAATGATAGCCTATACGATTTTAAGTCTGGATTCAAGAGTTATTCGAGAAGCAAAAGCAGCTGTAGAAGGAGGCTATCAGGTTGATTTTTACACATTGAATGAAACAGCCAAAGATAAGATCGCCGGAGTTAACATTATTTACAGTAGGCAATGGCAATATAAAGGGAAAAATAAGTTTAAGTTTATTTTAAGTTATTTACGTTTTTTTCTATTTTGTTTTTTTAAATTATCTGCAAAATCATTTTCTAAAGATCGCTACGATATAGCACACGTTAATAACATGCCAAATTTTTTAATATTCTCAACCTTAATTGCAAAATTATTTGGTACAAAGATAATAATGGATGTTCACGATGTTATGCCTGAATTATTTGCCCAAAAATTCAATAAGCGAATTGATAGTTTATTGATAAAATTATTATACTTGGAAGAAAGATATTCATTACGGTTTGCGGATCATATTATATCAGTAAACAGTATGTGTACTGCTCGTTTTAAAGAAAATAAGGTGAGAAATAAAACATACACTGAAATTTTAAATGCCGCGGATGAAGAAGTTTTTTTACCTGTTTTAAAAAAAGAATTTGAAAAAAAATCTTTAAAAATTATATATCCTGCAACTTTGGCGATAAAAAGAAATGGCATAGATTTTTTACTCAATGTTATGGAAAAGATAAAGTCACTTAAAAAGTATAAAATTAAGTTGTCAATATTTGGTGGTGGAGAAGATGCAGCTTTATTAGCATCAATGATAAAAGAAAGGAATCTTGAGGAGTATGTGTATTTCTCAGGTGGATTTGTTAATTATGAGGTTTTAAATGCAGAATTAGATAAAAGTACTGTTGGAATCATACCTTTTCCTAGGGGGTATTCTACAGATTTTCAATTACCAGTTAAAATGCATGAATATTTTATTAAAAAATTACCAGTTTTAGCTGCAGATGTAAAGTTAATAAGGAACGATTTTAAAGATATTGTATTGCTGTTTGAAGCTGAGAATGTAGACGATTGTGTGGATAAATTAATCAAACTGTATAACAATATTGATATGTTGAACGAATATTCTGAAAAAGGTTATGAGTATTATGTTAACAACACATGGACAATGTACAAAGAAATGTATATCAAACTACTGGATTCTTTATAATGTGTTGTTATTCTGAAGATGAATTAATTGATGTGTCAAAAATACATAAATCTGAACTTGGTGGAGCAGATTTTCTTTCAAGCTGCAGTCTAGGATTTATAAAATATTTTTATAGCAACATTTTGAGAGATAAAAACAATCAACTTTTCATTGTAAAAGAATCCGATACGGTAGTTGGATTTGTGTTTTTTACTTTAAAAAAAGATATTTTATTCAAAAAATTCGTAAAAGAAAATATAATTAAGATCTTATTTATCCCCTCTGCTTTGATATCTCTTATAAAGACTATAATTCTCAAGCAGAGAAAGACACTTGTTTATAAATATAATCATGATTTAGTTTATATTGCGGTAAGTAAAAATCATAGATCAAAAGGATATGCCAGAAAACTTCTGGAATTTGTTGAGAAATTCTGTTCGGAGAACTCTCTTAACAACTATTATTTGCAGGTTTATAAAGATAATACTAATGCGGTAAGATTTTATGAAAAATATGGTTTTGAAATCATTGAAAAATATTCAGCTAGAAATAGAACGAAATTATTAATGAAAAAGGAAATTGCATAGTGAATAAATTTATTTCAATAGACCCTTTAACTGACAAAAGGTGGGATTCTCTTACAGGCAGATGCAATAATTCTAATATGTTTCATTTACCCGGTTGGCTAAAGACTTTGAAGGATCAATATGGTTTTAAAGTTTTTGCATTTTGCTTAGAAAGAAATAACGAGCTTATTGCTGGAATTCCATTTTGTGAAGTTAAAAGCATATCAGGAAAGAGAAAATGGATATCCTTACCGTTCTCTGATTTTGTACCTCCATTGTATTCTGAAGATAATGATCTCGAAGAGCTTTTAAAACATGTTATAAAAGCATATAATGATGATGGGAAGGTTAAGAAGTTAGAGATAAAATATCAGCTGGAAGTGCCTTCTGAGTTCAAAGCAAGTGAAACAGATGTTCTATATCTCAGAGAGCTGGGAATGTCTAATGAGGATCTTTTAAGTTCTTTTAAGAAAAATCCTGTTCAAAGACCGATTAAGAAAGCAATAAAATCAGGATTGACCTATGAAATAAAGAATGACATTAGTTCAATAGATGAATTTTATAGAATCCATTTAATTACACGTAAAAAACTAGGTGTTCCAATCCAGCCTAAAAAATTCTTTTATCATTTTTTTGAAAATATTGTTAAGAAAGAAGATGGATTTATCGTTATTGTCAAAAATGATGAAGGACTTGTAGTTAGTGCGGGAATTCTTGCCGGTGCAAATGGCAATGTTTCGATCAAATACAGTGCCTCAGACAGAGCTTATCTTAAGTTCAGACCGAACAATCTTATGTTCTGGGCAACAATGGAACATGCAAATGATCTTGGATATAAAGTATATGATTTTGGAAAAACAGGGATAAAGCAGGAAAGTTTATGTCAGTTCAAATCTTTCTGGGGTACTGAGAGAAAAAAGCTCGA
>JAQICF010000027.1 GCA_027858795.1 Candidatus Delongbacteria bacterium
TTCAGTTGGAAAATCTGTTCTAGTTTGCCAACCATTCTCTTTCCAATACTCATTCTCAAACCCCGGACCTCCCAATTCTGCAGAAATAGAAGTGTCACCTCCTGGAGGAACTGAATATCTAGCTACCGAAACCGCTCCTTCAGTTAAAAATTTTTCAATCTTAATTACGTCTTTTGTGAGTGGTCTATCGATTACGTTAATTTCTTTATCACAAGAAATCAGAACAGTAAAAAAAATAATTGTAACTAAAAACTTAAACATTAAAACTCCGCTTATTGTTTATCGAAGATAAATACTTCTTACATGCATATACTTTTAATAACTTGATAATAGTTCATCAATTTGCATATCCTTTTCGAATGTCAATGATACGCAATTTAATCAAAAATTCCTATTTATATATGACAATTCCGATAAAATGTCATTTTACCCGGTTGAAACATTGATTTCACCCTCAAAAACCAAATCAGCCGGTCCTGTCAAATAAATACTATTATCAATATCTTCAACTTTAAGTTCATAATCCAAAATGGTTTTAATTGCCCTTGTTTCTTTATTTCCAGACAATTCCATGTCAATAATCCCTGCAGCAGTAATACCTGTTCCACAGGCTTTTGTCTCCGCTTCAACCCCCCTTTCATAGGTTCTGATCGATAGTTGATTATCGCTTAACTTTTGAACAAAGTTGACATTTGTGCCATTTGGGAATTTTTGATCATATCTAATTGCTTTTCCGAGTTTATTAACATCTATTGAATTTATATCCTGGAAATAACCGACTACATGCTCAACACCTGTATTGATAAAATAGAATTCATTATCTATATCTGAGAATTTTAGATCTTTTTGGAAGTCTTTTGGAGGAGTCATTTTTAGCTTTATTAAATTATTTCCAAATATCTCGGCTTCATGAATACCATCTCCTGCTTCAAAAGTCGCTTTTCTACCTAAGAAGAAATTAAGTTTTGAAGCTAATAACACAGCACATCTTCCCCCGTTCGCACAAAAATCAACATTTGATCCATCAGGATTAAAAAATTCCATTTTAAAGTCATATTCACCGGTTTTTGAAATAAAGATTATACCATCGGCACCAACACCAAGATTCCTATCACATAATCTGACAATCTCCAGCTTAGAAATATTACTCTCTCCTTCAAAGAAGATAAAGTCGTTACCTGCACCGTGCATTTTATAAAATTTCATGATAATTCCCTTCTTTCATCTTTCATTTCGATAATATTTCTTCAAAATCACTCAATGAACGATTAAATAATATGTCGATCTTCGAGTGAATGTTATCATTTGTATCGAGAAGACCGATAAAAAAAAGCCGCATTTTGCGGCTTAAGTTCGTTATTTATTAAATTTCTCAGTGAAATCCCTTCCAGTCTCAATAGCCTTGATGTTCAAGTTTACTATTTCATCACCTTTCTTTCCGAAGATAAATTTAATACCATCTACCAATGATGAGAATTCAATACCCAAATACTTTGCTGCAGCACCGATCATCACCATGTTCATTGATCTTGGGGATCCGATTTCTTTAGCAATATCATCAGCATTGATCAAAATATGATTATCAATTTTCTTTATTTGAGCATGGACATCATCCAACTCAGGGTAATTAACGATATTATCATAAGGTTTGTCATTTGTGATCACCCATCCACCTTTAGAAAGATAAGGTAAATATCTTAATGATTCCATCGGTTCTACGGAAAGTATCATATCAGCTCCACCGAATGGTATCAAATCTGAAAAGATCTCTTTGTCAGATATTCTGAAATGAGATTGTACATCTCCACCTCTCTGGCTCATTCCATGAACTTCAGCTTGTTTAAGGTACAGCCCTGAATCAACAGCAGCATAACCTATCACAGTTGCAATAGAAAGAATACCCTGTCCACCAACTCCACATAGAATTATATCTTTTTTCATTATGCTGTCCCCTATTTTTTCTTTTTTAATTTTCTTTTCATAGTTTGAATACATTCTCTTGTCGGTATTACAACTGAAACACCGTTATAAGCGATCTCTTTTCTAAGTAAATCCGCAATTGCACCTCTGTTAGCTGGAATAGGATTAATTCGTGTAATATGATCCTTTTCAACTCCAAGACCTTCACATATTCCTACAAGTCTATCTAAAGCATGAGAATCCTGTCCACCAGTCATACCTGTAGTTGAGTTATCAGAAATTATAACGACCATATTTGTACCTTCAATAACTGCATCAAGTAGTCCGGTCATTCCAGAGTGAGTGAACGTTGAATCTCCGATAACAGCTATAGCAGGGAATAAACCTGCATCAGCAGCTCCTTTTGCCATTGTAATAGAGGCACCCATATCTACACATGAGTTTATCGCTTCAAATGGAGGTAATGCTGCTAAAGTGTAACATCCAATATCAGCAAGTACGTGACCGTCACCATATTCAGCCATAACTTCATTTAAAGCAGTATATACATCAATATGCCCACAACCTTTACAAAATTGTGGAGGTCTTCCTTTAACTTCTTCGGGTACCAAGTTCATTTCTTGTTTTTCACCCGTAATTGCCATTTTAACTAAATTTGGATTTAATTCTCCATCCCTTGGCAAAGTTCCATCAAGTCTACCTTTAACATTCAAACAATCTTCAAG
>JAQICF010000055.1 GCA_027858795.1 Candidatus Delongbacteria bacterium
CTACTGTTATCTTCGTATAGAAATTCTAAAATTCCGAGTCTTTTTTTATTATTTAATACCCTTTTTATTTCTTTTAATAATTCAGCACCGCAATTAGAATTAATAAAACAAGCCACAGAAGAAATATAATCAATCGAATTATCTTTAAAAGGTAGATTGCTAATATTACATACAGCGTAAATCATATTTATTTCTTTAGTTTGGTCTTTTAAGCGCTCTCTAACTTTTTGAAGCACAAATTTACTTAAGTCTGTTAAAATTATTGTTTTCCCTTTTAACTCATCAAAATTCATTCCTTCACCTATCTTAGAACTGAATATTGATCCATAACCTGTTGCAAGATCAACTATCATCGTATTTTCTGATGAATAATAATTCTTTCTAATTGATCCAATTGCTTTATTGTTTTGTTGTGTAATTATATCAATATCAATTTCTGTTTGAATATTGGCGATATCTTCATTTTTGAAATAACCATCTTTGACCATATTTTTAAAATGCTCAATGATCTCTTCCTGAGTATTAGCTCCACTCCAATTATTAACAAATTTCTGCTCTTCAACACCGAAATCTATCAAATTATCATCGTACTCATATTCCTTATTGCAGTTTAAACATACAAGTGCAGAATTATTTTTGAATTTAAGATCAGATTTACATTCCGGACAACAAAAGATATTTTCAATTATTTTACGACACATAGATTTATTCCTTATTTTTTGTAATGTTTTTTAATTATCGCTAACGGTCATGGCAAAAAGCAGTGGGGAAGAGCGAGTCAAATGTCCAAGTAACCCATTGATGTTTTGCCAATGTTAGCCCTTGTTCATTTTTCTTTCTCTTAAGAATTAGTTCTACAATCCCTATGTGTCAATTTATTATTCTTTCCGCTTAATGTAAAGAGTATAATAAAGTTAATAATCGCATGAAATAGCGTTGTACTTATTAGTACATTCACAAACTAGAATAAGATATTCTCAAAAATAATTATTTTTTTACTTGACATTCTGTATATTTTTCCAATAGGTTGCATAGTAAGGTAATTAGGTTGCTCCATTTTTTTAAATAAAATATTGAAGAAGTGAATGTAAAAACTTGAAAAGTCGTTAATGATAGCTGAAAGTGAAAAGTAAGTAAGGGAATGTGAAAAACACACTCAACCAAGAATATTGAAAACTCTAAATTATAGAAAAAAGATATGGTAACAATTAAATTGAGGTAAGCTATGAAAGTGCGAATAATATTATTTATGATTTTAACATCAGCATTTTTCTTATTTGCAGAAGATTTTTGGATGAAATTGAATTTTGATAAAGATACACGAAATATTTTTTACACAGCTCAGGATGAAATATATATTAGCACCGACAGCTCAATTTTTGTTTCGAAAGATTATGGAAACACATGGGATTCTATACCTGATCCACCTTCTGCGAATAGATTTTTCAGACTCAGATATATCGATGAAACAGGGAATTATCTTATAGCGAGTAATCCTCGAGAAGAACTTTACATTACACATAAAAATACAATCAACTGGGATTTACTCGGTACTACAGACCGTGCTTTGCAGGATATTTTTTATAAGTTGAATGATTGCTTATTCGCTCTGCACTGGGGCGGAATATCAAAATCAAATGAAGACTGGACAAAATGGACTAAGGTTTTGGACACAACGAATAACGAAGAATTCAATGCTTTCGTTATTGATTCAACAGGAACTGTATTTACAGGATCTATAAATAGCATGCCTAGTACAGAAAGTGGTATTTATCGTTCTTTCGATGGAGGAGTAACATGGGAGCTCTATCCAGAAAAATACGGCATAATGGCTTTAGATATTGATTCGGAGAATAGAATTTTCGCTGCTGATTTTTATGAAGTTCTAAGATCAACCGATAATGGTGACACATGGCAAAGTTTGCAGAGTTTGAGTGCTTATCCTCTTTGTATTCATATTAATAGTGCAGATGAAATTTATATTGGAGCAAGTGATGACTGGGCATTTGCAGGAGTAGCATTCAGTGAAGACCACGGTGTTACATGGAATGTTATAAATGAAGGATTTGTCACAAGTGGTGAATTTTATACCGGTGATATAAATGATATGGCAGAATGCCCAGATGGATATATTTATCTTGCAACAGGTGGAGGAGTGTACAGGAGTGTGAATTCAACAACAGGAATTGGAAGTAATGAACAATTTACAATTGATAATTTACAATTAGAACAGAACTACCCTAATCCGTTTAATAATGAGACGAATATTTCATTTAGCATTAGTGAAATATCAGAAGTGAAACTATCTGTTTATAATATAAAAGGTGAATTTGTAAAGGATGTTTTCAATGAGCGATTGAATAAAGGATCACATAATTATTTATTCAAAGCAGATGATCTTAATTCGGGTGTTTATTTTTATCAATTGATGGTAAATGGAAAAATAGCAGAAACTAAGAAAATGATTTATTTAAGATAATATAAGGAGGTGAAATAATAACGAATGACCAATATGCTCTCCGTAAAGCTACCGACCAAGTAAAATACGGAAATTACAAGTCAAGGGTTACCGGCACCTCCTTAACAGGGAATATAAAGAAAAACAACCGGTAACTCCAATACTAAATTTTATGTAAAGGAGTGAATCATGAAGTATAACAAATTACTGGTAGTTTTTATCTTTACCTATCTTTTGTCAGCTTATGCAGAACTGGTAAATATCAATCCTGACACTGATGGGGTTCCATGGATTGTAGGTGGGTATAAATATGGTGTTGTAGAAGAGGAAATATATAACTCACTGCCATATGTAGAAATTACATCTGAAGCTAGAACTAAAACACTTGAACCTATGGTCGATAATTCAATTGGAGATGCAGGTGTTTATTTTAGACCAGTTTTTCATCAGGGTCCTTATGGTAATTGTGCACAGGCTGCTGCGATAGGTTATGCATTTACTTATGAAATTAATAGGCTACGGAACTTACCTGCTAGTGAAAAAGCGAACCAATATCCGGTGAATTACACTTATAATTACTGGAATCAAGGTATCGGTGAAGGTACTTCTTTTGAAATGGCTGAAAAAACAGGAAAGGAATACGGAATTCCTAATTCGGTTATCTGGGAAGAAGTTACAGGTGATCCTTTATTGGGTAACGCAATACAATGGATGAGTGGTTATGAGAAATACTGTAAAGAAATTGATAATAGCGGTGCCATGCAGAATAGAATTCTTGAAAGAATACAATTTGGTCTTTTATCAAATCCGGCAAATGATTACCAGAATATACAAAATCTAAAGATTTATCTAGCAAATCATGGAACTGGAGCTTTAGAAGGTGGATTAGCGATTTTTGCATTTGATATGACACATGCGACATCTGAGACAATACCATCTGACTTATATATGGGGGATAAAACTATTTTTGGTGATTATGACCCAGATGATACTATTGAGTTTGATCATGCTATGACAATAGTTGGTTATGATGATAATGTAGCTTTTGATTTTGATATTGAATATAAACGTGATCCTCAACCTGATGAAATTCTTCTTCCTTTACCACCAAGTAATTATGAATGGGATCCAGATGCAAATGATGGGAATGGTGACTGGTCAACTACTCCAAAACCTATGTCTGAATGGGAAGTAGGAGCTTTAAAAATAGCAAACAGTTGGCGTAATACTTGGGAGAACGAAGGTTTTATATACTTGCCTTACAGACTACTAGCTCAAGGGAAAACGAATGAGGTATGTGCTATAGTGCCTGAAAGAGATCATAATGTCGAAATGGCTTATAAATTAAATTTATCCCATGAAATTAGAAATGAAATGGACTATTCTATTGGAATGACGATGCACACAGATCGAGAATTAGGTGATGCTGAAGTGTTAGAAAAAAAGTTTAGTACAAGTCATGCTAAATCGGGTGGTGCTTATCCGATGCAGGGAGTAAATTCTGACCCAATAGAATTCGGTTTGGATGTAACTGATTTTTTTAATGATGAATTCAAATCTGATAGAGATTTATACTATCCAAAGAAATTCTTTTTTATTGTTGATGATGATCTTACTTCTCAGATACCAAATGAGGTTTTATCATTTGAATTATGTGATAACCGGAACAACAATGAACTTCATATCAGATGTAATGAAAATAATAAAATAATTACTGCCAATGATCGAACTTCTATGTCAATCATCTATGATGTACACCTTCAAAATATAACTTATGTTGATGTTGTTGAACTATCAGATAATATCGGGATACCTATACATATAAGTATTTCTCCAGAAGGAACTTTAATCCTCAAGGATGGTGCAAATTTGTATTTTCATAATTCAGGTATTACAACAACATTAGTTCCAGGAATGTCACACCCACCTTCTTATATGATTATTGAAGGTAGTTCTAAGTTTATTGGATATGATATTAATTCAAATGAGTATTTAAATTTGAATTATAATATTATGACAGTAAATAATAGTCTTGAATTAGAAAAATGTGATATTCTATTAAATAATTCATCAAAACTGATACTAGCTGATAATTCAAAGATTGTAGTTGCAGATGGAGCAAGTCTTGAAATAGATTCTACATCAGATATTCAATTTGGTAATGGTTCTCAGATAGTTGTTAAATCAGGTGGGATAATAAAATTAAAGGGAAATATTTATCTGCCTAACATTTCAAATTTAATGTTAGAACCTGATGCAAAAATTATTATTGACGGAGATGTTAAAATGACAGGAGAGTTAAATATTTCCAGCTTATCACGAGTTGAGTTATTGGAGAATTCTTCACTTACCATAGACTATGATTCAAAAATATATTTTGGGGATGAAACAGTGATAAATGGACTTGAAAGTTCATACCTAGAGACTTACCCTGGTGCAAGTATTAATGTTATGGGTAATTCAACAATTTCAGCAGATATGTATTTGGGAGGAATGTCTAATGTCGTTCTGCTAGCAAATACCTCTCTGAAATTGAGTGGTGCTTCAACAATGTCTATTGAAGGAAACGTTGAGATTAGTGGACTATCAGGTTCATCATTGATTGTTGGTGAATATAGTTCTTTAATAAGTCTAATTGAACCTGATTATAATGATGTAACACCTGATAATTATATAGATTTTAGTGGTAACAATTGGAAAGGTATAATTTGTGAACCCAATAGCAATATTAAACTTACTAGAACAAAGATAAGCGGAGCAGAAACAGCAATTTTTGGTTTCCCAAATAAACTGATGGAGTATCCTGAGTATTCATGTCACATAGAACAATGTGAAATATCTAATTGTGAAAGTGGAATTAATATTTCGGAGTGCAATAATTTTATAGTAAAAAATAATAAATTCACAGGAATTGAAACAGGTACAGGGATCACTACGATCATTTCAGATGGTATAATTGAAAATAATGTTGTAGAAAATTTTAATTATGGAGTACGAACTATCTTATCTTCACCTTATGTGATTGGAAACTCCATTTTCAATAATAATAAATACGGGATAATTGTTTCCGGTCATAATGCCTTACCGGTATTACGTAATTTTGAAAATGCTTCAGGTCTGAACAATGCAATTTATGACAATGGAAGCGCACAGTATAATACTCTTTATCCTTATGGGCAGATAGGTATTATGCCCGTTGGAAGCATTTACTTGTATAAAGGTATGAATAACATTTATTCTGGTGAGCAAAATACAGTTCCTGAAATACCATGTATTTCTACAGCAGGATTAATACCTGTACTTTCACCACAAAAAATTAATATTCTGGCAGCTGGTAATTATTGGGGTTCTAGTGAGGTAACAGATGAGTTCTTTGCACTCGAAGATCCATATTATGCACTTGAATATCCTTATAATTTAGACTATCAAGGTTGGGCAAAATCTCCTTTTGTATCGGGTGTTACACCACCCCCATCAAGCTATAGTTCTATAGAACCACCAACTACTGAGAGTATAATTCTTAGTAATGGATTTACACTTGAAGACAAAGAAAATTATAAAGCTTCTATTAAGCAGTATGAACATGTGATTGATAAATATGAAAATACTCCTGAGTATTACGTTGCCTTAGCAAGATTACCTTATGTGTATCTCAAGGCAGGAATTTCTCCACAACCTCTTATTAGCACATATAACGATGGTTTGGAATCAGAGATAACTACTTATAAGAAATTTTTTAAGGAGATGAAAATAGCAACACATATAAAAGGAAAAAACTATCCTGAAGCAAAGTTACTGGCAGAAGAGATGAAAGAAGAAGCGTTAACAGAGGAAGAGGTGGTACTTGCTGAGATTGATATTGCTATTTGTGATATGATGATGTCAGGTAGTAAAGGTGGTAAAAGTTCAATAGATCATATGTCGAAATTGAATAGCCTACTTTCTAAAATATTTGGCGATGAAGGTGGAAGTAAAGAGAAAACTGATATAGTTGAATCTCAATTACCAACTATTTTTACTTTAGAGCAGAACTATCCAAATCCATTCAATCCTACTACTGAAATTAGATTTGATTTGACGACAGCTGGTGATGTAAAACTAAGCGTATATAACCTAAATGGACAATTAATATCTGAACTTGTGAACGGTAATAGAGATACAGGTATACATACTGTCAGTTTTGATGGTAATAATTTGAATTCAGGTATGTACTTCTACACATTGGAAGCAAATGGAATGAGTATAACTAAGAAAATGATACTTACGAAATAGTCTCAGTGAAACTGAAATACAATACATTAGAGGTGGCATCAAAACCACCTCTTTTTTATATCTTTAAATTGACACATAGGGATTGTTTTAAAAAGAAAAATTAATTAGGGCTAACGGTTATGGCAAAAAGCGTTAAGCCAAGACAAGTAGGGTATTCAAGTCATTTTGCCAATGTTGGCGGTCGTTTTTTAGTTTTTTTATCATTAGATCGTACTATCTAGTTTTCAACTTATTTTCAAAGCTTACTGATACGCTATCTCCTGCACAGATTCTAAGTGTTTCAAGTAATTCTGTAGACCTTGATACATTTCTTTCAACAAGTTTATTACAGAAATTCATGAAGTTCTTCTTTCCAATATCCTGCTCGAGTTCTGAAAGTAATACAGGTCCTTTGTCGTATAATACAGTCCTTATGTCCTGATATTGAGCTTTATTCCTATCAAAATCCCATATTACAGGAGAATCTTTGATAGTTTCTATTTTCTTCTGAAGTGAATTATTATAAGTATTTTGACCAAAAAGTGTTCGTAAAATCAAAAGAGAACTGTATTCAGCAAAGCTTTCATTAAGCCAGTCTTCCCAAGTATTTGTTTCTGCTTTAAACCACCACAAATGTGCAAGTTCATGGGCAAAATATCTCGTATTCTCTTCGATATCCGAATAATAATCATCAGAATTGAAACCTCCTACAACGATACCACCTATTCTAGCATATCCGCCACCGTTCTTTCTTTGAGCTTTAATAAAGCTAACATCCATATCTTTATTACCGAACCATTTTTTGTAATTATTTACAATCGCTGAAATATTATTCGTAACATCGATGATTAGAGAATCATCTAAATTCTGATGAAATAATCGGAGTTTATTTTTACCTAAATTTACGGTATAAGTTTTTATATTTTTAGCTAAACAGATAACGATATCATTTGTAGGAACGTTACTTGTAATTAAGGTTTTATTATTCTGTTCTTCAATTTTCCCGATTCCAAATATTTTATATCCCGGTACTGATTCAACTGATACATTGTAAGTATAAAATAAAATATCTTTCGGATTAAACGGGAACCATGGATAATACAAACCCAATTCTGTCCAAATTGTATCAATTTTGTTTGTTTCAAATTTTGGTAGCTTTCCTAGCTCCCCCTGATAATCAAATTTGATTTCAAGCACTTTACTTTTTTGAAAATCATCTCCAAGATTAAATGAGATCTTGTGCGCTAAAGGAATAAAGCTCAAATCAGATTTGTTAGTATCAGTTACGGCAGTATTTTTACCGTTTATACTAAATTCATTTATTTTTAAATCTTTGTATAGATAGAAGGTAAGTTTATCATTCTTTAACTGACCAGATTCAATTTTGAGTTTCCCTTTGACCCAAATTTCATGAGAACTCGGATTAATCTTCAATTTTATATCATAGTGAGGATAATTTTTATTTTGAGTTATTCCGAAAAGGTTCAAGAAAAATATACCGATTATAAATATCAAGTAAGCTTTGTTCAATTCTAATACTCCTGAATTATTCTTTTTCAATCTATTGTTACTTAAACTAAAAATGTCCGCCAACGGTTATAGCAAAAAGCGAGAGCGTCAAGTCAAGTAGGGTAATTCAGTCATTTTGCTAATGTTGTAGGTCGTCGCAATTAATTCTTCTTATCCATTGAGCCAATTTGCTATGTTATGTAAATAATACTACTCATTTTCATAATATTTTTTTAATCTACGAAATGCGTCAGTATCAATTTTCCTTTCAACATTACCTTTTTCATCATACCAAATAATCTCACCGATAGGAGTACCATTATCCCAGATTTGCTCCATTTGTATTTTGCCATTTTCAAAATAACCGAACCATTCACCATGAGGTTTTCCGTTTTTATAATTCATTTTTAATTTCACTTGCCCGTTAGGATAGTAAGTCAATTCAATTCCAGTATATGGTGTGTCTTCACCTGTCTTATAAGTGAGTCCATCTTTAATATAAAATTCTTTTATCTCACCATTTTGCTTAGAGTGAATTGATTTTATAAATTGCCTTATTCGTTCTGCGTCACCATAAACATTATTACTTAATCTAAGATATTCATTTAAGTCTGTTACACTTTTGTTGTATTCTTTTAGTTTGTAATGTGCAGTGCCTTTGTTAAGATATGCTTTCGCATGATTCGGGTTTAGTTCTATTGCTTTGGTAAAATTTACTATAGCTTTGTTGTATTCTTTCAATTTATAATGTGCACCACCTCTGTTATTATATGCATCTGTATAATTTGGGACAAGTTTGATTGCTTTGTTATAACTAGAGATAGCTTTGTCGAATTCTTTTAAACTGTTATACGTATTACCTCTATTGTAATATACTTCTGCATAATTTGGGTTAAGTTTGATTGCTTTGTTATAACTAGAGATAGCTTTATCGAATCTATTTAAAGCTTGATAAGCATTACCTATACTAATATATGCATCAACACAATCTGGGTCATATTCTATTACTTTACTATAATATTCTATAGCTAAATTAAAGTCTTTAGCATCATAAGCGTCTAAGCCTTTGTAAAACCATTCTTCGCTTTTATTAGAACAAGAGCATAAGATCAAACTAAATACAATAAAAGTTGTTACAAACTGAATCTGCTTTCTCATACTATCTCCAAAATTCATTTTTTTAATTGGCTCAATGTCTTCCTATTCTAATTGCGATGTCCTACAACGGTCATGGCAAAAAGCAGTGGGTAATAGCGAGTCAAATGTCCAAGTAACCCATTGATGTTTTGCCAATGTTATAGGCTTTATAGATTATTATTTATTTCATTAATATGCAACATTAATTTCTTCATTTTATTTTGAACAGGACAACAATTTGTGGTTGTCCTGTTCTTATTATCTATGTCAGATTTCTAGTAAAGATTCGATTATTTGAATCTAACTAATCTACAAAAACACTCGTTTATAAGTTTTATTCTTATAATAAGCTCTTCCATTATCAACCTTGACCAGAGCTTTTATACCAACCATATTTTTACGGACTGTAACATGATCATTAAAACAAATATTATTTTTTAGAAACTGATTGATCTCGTCTTCCGTGAACTCATCATCATCATTTAATATAGAATGAAGATGATTTATCAACATAGTTTGATATTTTAACTGGGCAGGCCATTGTATAATTTTCCCTTCATCATTAAACAAGTTCATGAATTTATCATTTTTATTCTTTCTTTTCATATTAGAATTTCCTTTTATTTTTTATGTTCTCCTGAAACATTTATTTCCTCAAATGATATTGCCGGGAAATTACCAACATCACTGAGATGATTCTTATTTTCGATTGCTGCAATCTTGCCTAGAGTATCATAAATATTACCTGTGAGCATACACTCTTTAACTCTACCTATCAATTTTCCATTTTTTATGTAAAATGCAGCTTCAACCGGCATAGAATAATCTCCTGCTAAATAGTTGCCAGCCATATATGCATCCATTAAGCTATAAACAAAGATCCCTTCATCTATATCAGAAATCATTACCTGAAGAGATTTATCACCAGGTGCAATAGTGTAAAAGCTAGCACCGGCATATACAGAACCTTCTTTTTCATTACGAGATCCATGACCTGTTGTTTTATGCTTTAGCTTAGCCGCATAGTTCAAATCAGTAGGTATGTTTTTTAACACTCCTTTTTCCACAAAGGCTGTGTTTTGACAAGCTACACCTTCACCATCAAAAGTTCTGGCTATCAGATTAGAGTCATCCAAAGCATTATCAGAAATAGTTAATTTATCAGAAAATATTTTTTTGCCTAATTTGTCAAGCAGTGGGGATGTTTTATTAACAATGGTTATCGGACTGATTGCAAAATGAAATCGTTTTACAAAAGAGTGTACTGCTTTCGGCATAAAAATGATTTTCTTTTTACCAGTTGAGACCTTAATTTCTTGTTTATGAAGATCATAAAAGTCTAGCATAGCATCGATCTTGCTTTTATCCAGAACAAGATCTGTTTTGTTAATTACTAAGTAATCTGAGATACCTGTATAGGTTCTAGGAAAAGGCAAGTGAAGATAGATAGAAAACCATGATTTTTGATCTTTCAAGTCGGTTCCGGCACTATTGATAATTCTTCTTTTTGAAGTACTTATACCAATATTGATATTTACCTGTGCTTCAGATTTGCTTTTTATATAACTAATAACTTCTTTAACTTTTTTGATTAGTTCATTTTTATTAATCAATTTAATGTTCGGATCAAAAGTTTTTAAATCTGTAGCTTTGCCAGTTTTAGGGAAGTTAAATTCAACTTTTAATCCTGATTTTGCTGAATTTATAGCATTTTTAACGAATTCTTCTCTATCCAAAAGATTGCAGGTATTCGCTAGACCTATTTTACCATTCTTTATCACTCTTAAGGTATATCCAGAACTAATGCTACTTTTAGCTTCCGTTATATTTCCGTCTGCAATTTTAATTGAATCCCCATCACGGTGAAAAAAATAAACTTCAGCTTGATCAACTGATTCCATTGCAATTTGTAATAGCTTCTCCATTAAACTCCTCCAACAGTAACATTTTTTATTAAAATATGAGGACCACCAAAAATATTTTTATAGTTCGCTTGACTTGTCATACAGGGTCCATATTCATCCATCTTAAGATCATCACCAATAGCGGTAATCTTTTTAAGTGTCTCAAAAAGATTACCTGTCATATTACACATTTTAATCATGTCAGTTATCTTCCCATTTTCCACTTTATGCCCCCACCTACAAGAAAAGGTAAAGTTTTCACCTCTAGTCATACCTCCATCACTACTACAAAGGTATAAACCATCTCCTAATTGTTGAAGAAGTTCGTTAAATGTTGATGTGCCCGACTCTATAAAAATTGATCCCATTCTAATAATAGGTTCAAAGCTATAATCGAAGGCAACATTATGGCCTGTTATAGGTTCATTAAATTCAGTAGCTGTAATTCGGTTGTGCAATCTGCCTGTTAAAACTCCACTGCTCATCAGATTAACTTTTTTAGCTCTGGTACCTTCATCATCATACTTATAAAAGGAAATTTGATCTGGTAATGTTACATCACTAACAATATTTAAAATATCACTACCCAGTTTAGTTCCTAACTGCATTTTTTCACGGATTGAAGGTAATCCCTTTACAACATTTGCTTCTGAAACATGGCCAAATGATTCATGAACAAAATTACCAGTCATCGATGGAGCCAAAATCACATCATAAGTTCCGCTTTGAACTTGTTCTGCATTAAGTAAATCAAATGCAATTTTTGCAGCTTTAATAACTTCTTCATCTCTATTCCGTAATTTACCTAACCCATTACTACTACCAAAAGAGAAATATTCCTCATCCATTTTATCACCATCACTGCAAGTAACAAAACCTTCTAAAATAGTTGTAACCAGCTCTTCTTTAATCTCAGAACCTTCACTATTTACGAATAATTTCTCCCGAATCTCATCAGTATACCAAAATCTAGCATTTGTAACTTTTGGCTGAGCGTATAAGAGTTCCGAATAATGTCTAACTAAATCAGTTTTTTCAGCTAAAGAATAATCTCGGGGATCTTCATTTAATTCATGCTTGTAGCTATCTTTAACAACAGGTGATGTAGCCATTTTAACAGGCTTGTCCTGATTTTCAGCTAAGAGATTTGCATTATCCAAAGCCTTTTTTATTGCTGTTTGTGCATCTTCAGGCCTGGTGAAGGATACAGTTGAAAATCCACTGTTTTCTAATACCCGTAGAACAAACCCATCACCTGAATTGGAACCTGCATTTTGGATTTCACCTTTAGACATAGTGACTCTATTGGTTGTTTTGATTTCATAACGAATATCAGCGTAGTCTGCATCTATTCCATTGATTATACTCTTTAGGTTGTTTATCATATTAACCTCTCAAATTTTAATTTAATTGACTGTAACAAAATTGTATGATAACGAAATAAATC
>JAQICF010000068.1 GCA_027858795.1 Candidatus Delongbacteria bacterium
TATGGCGGTTTTTAGCGGGAGATGAGGGACTTGAACCCCCGACAAATTGATTAACAGTCAACTGCTCTACCAACTGAGCTAAGCTCCCGTACTTAATCAGAGCCAAATATATGTATTAAGTCGTAGGTTGTCAAGCAATATTTGCAATCAATATTGAAAAAAGCAGGTACTATTTAGATATCCGCTCTTTAAATCCGCCCCAACCCAACTTTTCTCTCAATAACATATAAAAATCACTATCATCAAATTTAATGAATTTAGCAGTAGTTTTAGCTTTTTTTACAGTAATCTTTTTAAGAGAATCAATACTCATATTAGTTTGTCCATCTCCACTTAATATCATCTTACCCGCTGAACTTTCCGCAGTGAGAGTTATGACGGAACTATCAGGTATTACAACTGGTCTCATTGCTAATGCGTGTGGGGATAAAGGAGTGATAATAAATGCAGAAACACCAGGCTGAACAATTGGTCCATTTGCAGACATATTATAAGCAGTAGAACCTGTAGGTGTGGAAATAATTAAACCATCTGAAGTATAAGTTGTAAAATATTTGCCGTTTATATCAACTGAAATTTTCAACAATCTCTGAAAAGCACCTTTGTCAATTACAATATCATTCAATGCGCAGATATTTTCATTATCATAGGAAGCATCAAGCATAATTCTTTCTTCGATATGATAATTTCCAGCTTCTATCATTTTTATACAATCTATTACTTCGTTCTCTTTAACATCTGCAAGGAAACCCAATTTACCAAAATTAACTCCGAGAAAAGGTTTTAGAGTTTCTGTTGCATTTCTGGCAGTCTCTAAAAGAGAACCATCCCCTCCAAATACAATTATCACATCTGAGTATTTTATCAAATCTTTTTTTGACAATAATTTAAAATTGAAATCTTTATTATATTCATTTTCTTTGTTGATAACAAATTCTAAGCCGGTTTCTTTTATACTCTGAAATGTTTTCTTCAGGGATACTTTATCATGATTTCTATGCAAATTGTCAATGATTCCATACTTCATCTATAGACCTATGAATTTATTAATGAGCTCTGTGAATTATCATTAATATAACTACATCGTGCATAACTAAGCAAGTAATTAGTTACGAAATTAAAGGAATAACATCTTCAAAGTTCTGGTTATTTAGGTTGATTTAAGCGTATTTTTTTGTTATCTTATTAATTCTTTAAAAGTAGGCTGGATTAAACTTGAAAAACAACTTAGAAAAGCATTTAAGAAAATTTTTACTAATAATATTCATTTTCTGCTTTTCATTAATTGCGAATCCCGCATACACTTTACCTAAAGTAATTACTTTTGCTGGGAAAAATGTTCCTTTAGAAAAATTTGATGTTAAAAATAGGATAGAAAAGATATTCAATAATCTTATCAATGATCGAAGAGGTTATATGCAATCGATTATCGACAAACAACAGATATTCCTACCTAAAGCAAATAATATTCTTAGCCAATATGGATTAAATAGTGATTTTTCTTTTATTATTCCTGTTGAATCAGATTTTAATCTACGAGCTCTTTCAAAAAGTAAGGCTTCAGGACCTTGGCAATTAATGCCAGCTACTGCTAGAATGTATGGATTAAGAGTCGATAAACAAGTCGATGAAAGAAATTTAATATATTATTCAACTCAGGCATCTGCTGAACATTTAGCTCATTTAATGTATCTTTTTGAAAATGATGTATTTCTTACATTAGCAGCATTTAACAACGGTGAAGGTAATGTAGCATCGATGTTAAAATCTCAAAATTCTAAAGATTTCTGGGAATGTATCTCAAATTATGAAACAGATATTTATGTTCCTAAAATCATTGCTTTTAAAATCATCCTTTCAAACCCTCAGAAATATGGTTTTACGCTCAACAAGACTACAATTGGTAAAACTGTTTATATTCCTTATACTATTTCTCTCGGTGCAAAAGATTTATCCTATAAACAATTATGTGAAATGCTCAATATTAATTTCAGGGAATTCTTTAATGCAAATCCTCATTTAAAATACAGCTCATATAAACTTGAAAGCTATATTTCAAAATTCACCGCTTTAGAAATATTTATTCCACAAGGTTCTGAAAAATATCTATCCTCTAAGCTAAACAATGATGGATATTTATCCTCTAAGATTATATCTACAATAGATACTTCTTCTGTTCAATCAATTTCTGAAAAATATATTGTTGAAGATACTGATAACATCGAAAGTATTGCATTTAAGTATGGAATTAGTTGGAAAGAAATTGTAAAACTTAATGACCTAGAAATTATTAAAATGTCGTCAGGTACTGAGACTGCAAAAATATATCCAGGGCAAAATTTAATAATCAATCGATAAATTATGACTACTAAACCAGATTTTACCAAATTATTCGATATCGCAATTAAGGCAAGAGATAATGCTTCGGCAAAATACTCTAAATTTAAAGTTGGTGCTGCCATATTAACTAAAAGTGGAAATATTTATTCCGGTAGCAATGTAGAATCTTCATCTTATGGGCTCTCAATATGCGCAGAAAGAGTTGCTTTATTTACAGCATTAACCAACGGAGAAAAAGAATTTGATTCAATTCTACTTGTATCTGATTCTTCTTCACCTACAAGTCCATGTGGTGCTTGCAGACAGGTTTTATATGATTATGCGCCAAATATAAATGTAATTATGAGCAATTTAAATAAAGATGAAGTAGTAGAAAATATCAAAAACTTATTAATAAAACCATTCTCATTGGATAAATAACTGAAGGAGATTACTATGTTTGAAGATTTAAAATGGCTAATGGAGCTGCAAAAGGTTGATAGTAAAATTTTTCAATTAACTGGAGAAGAAAGAACTATCTCTAGTCATATAGAAAAATTAAATAATGAAATTGAAGAATTATCTTTAAACAAGCTAAAATCTGTAAGGAAACAAAAAGAGTATATAGAAGATAAAGCATCATATAAAGATGATATCTTAGATCACGAAAGAATCCTCGGTCAAAAAAAATCAGATCTTGATAATGAAAAAAAGACAAAGAAAGAGCATATTAAAAGAGAAGTTAAGAAATTGGAAATAGCACTAGAAGTTTTTCAAGATAAAGTATCTGAATTAGATGAAGAAAATATTCTTCTTGATAAAGAGATTTTAGAAAAAGATGAAGCGATTGTAAAAATAAAGAAAAAAATAAAAAGCAAAAAAACAAAAACAAGTAAAATAGCCAAAATCAATAAAGATGAAATCGATAAACTAAAGACAAAGAAAACAAAAATTGAAAGTAAAATTAGAAAACCTTTTTTAAACCATTACTATAGAATCTTGAAGATACGAAATGGTGTTGCTATCACCTTTGTTACTCAAGATGGATTGTGTGATGGATGTAAAATGCATATTCCATATCAATTCCAACAAAAAATCAAATTAACTGATGATTATAACATTTGCGAAGGTTGTGGTAGAATATTGGTAGCCGATAATTTCCTTAAGAAATAACTAAAAAATTATTTCGGTAACAATAATAATAATTAAAATGAAATTTGACATTTGTTGAATTTCATTTTTTATTTAAGAGTATACAAAAACACGAGAGATTAGAGTAATGAATAAATATTTAACAGATCTAACATTAGAAGAATTAACCAGCATTATTAAAGAACTGGGTGGTAAAAAGTATCTTGCAAAACAAATATGGGATTGGATATATAAAAAAAACACCCTTGAATTTGATAAAATGTCAGATATTTCCATCAAGTTCAGAGAATTACTTAAAATAAAATTCAATCTGGGAGTCTATAAGTTAAAGGAAAAAAAATCAAGTTCAGATGGAACCGAAAAATTTTTACTTGAACTTGAAGATGGAAATTTTATAGAATCAGTACTAATACCAGAAAAAAACAGATTAACCCTCTGTATATCAAGCCAAATAGGATGTAAATTCAATTGTTCATTTTGCTCTACAGGAAAGATGGGATTTATTCGAAATTTGACTACAGCTGAAATTGTTGAAGAAATTCTATTTATACAAAATCTAAAGCAAAATAGAATAACAAATGTAGTATATATGGGTATGGGTGAACCTTTTGATAATTTTGATAACGTGATTAAAAGTGCTCATATTCTTAATAGTGATAATGGATTAGCTATTGGTGCCAGGAAAATAACGATTTCTACATTCGGGCATATACCTGGAATTAGGAAATATATAGATCTTGATATCAGATTTAGATTAGCCGTTTCACTTCATAATCCATTTAACGATCAAAGAAGTGAAATAATGCCCGGAAATAAACAGTATGCTCTAAAAGACCTGTTTATAGTCCTGAAGGAATACACTAAACTTTCTAACAGAAAAGTCGTTTTTGAATATATATTATTGAAAGATCTTAACGATACTCTTGCCCATGCAAAAGAATTAAAGATATTACTTTCCGAGTTACCATCTAAGCTAAATCTTATAAAATATCACGATAACCCCTACACTGAATTTTCGTCCACAAGTAATATCCAGCAGCAACGATTTTACAACTTCTTTAAAAATGTGAATTTCCCTGTAGTATTCAGAGCCAGTCGAGGCGAGGATATTGATGCTGCTTGTGGTCAATTATTTACAAAAAATAAAAAATTGTCGAACTAAGTTAATGAAAAAGTTATTTCTACTCATATTCTTAATTTCAATGGTTACGAATGTACTATTTTCTCAAAATAAAACTGACACTTTATATTTTGATTATAATGATTTCTATACTCATAAGATTTTTTCATTTAATCTAAGTTATTCTCATGAGGATTCGCTTTCTCAGTTTACACTATCCGGCAAGAATAAATTAAATAACTATAGTGATTATTCAAAAAATAACAATGATATAAATGTTCTCTTCCTGATAAAGAACAGATACCTTAATGTTGGGGGAGAAATAAATTCAAATTTTGATACAAACACTTCTGAAACAAAACCTACCTATAACGAATTTTCCTTAATGCCCAAAATTCAGATGTCATTATTAAATTCCACTTTAGAAGGAGCTGTAGGTTATACAAGCAAAAATGATGACCTTTTTCTATCAAAAGGTATAAAGTGGTCATCTCAATTGAATACTGCAGTAAATACAAATCATAACACCTTCAAACTTAACGCAATCAGCACTGGTAATAATTTAAACCAAAACATTAATTATTATTCAAATTTTAATAGCCAATATTTAGAGAATTTAAATGACAATCTTGGAGATTACTCTTTAAGTGGTCAGTATATTGGATCACAATACCATTATTCTGATTCACAGTATCTATCGAACAGAATAAATAGAAAAGAATATTCTCTGAGTGGAAATTTTAAATATAATATAAATTCGAATTTTGATAATTTAATCAGTACTCGATATTTTCAAAGAGATAAAAACATATTTGTTGAAAATGACATTTATAGCTATAATGAAAATGTAAATATTAAATTAATTGATGAACTTTTATTTCAAAGGAATGAATATCTATCTTTGTTAAAATTTGAATTTGATACTGGAAGTAACAAGTTTAAACACAACAATTCAAAAGAATCATTTTCATTTTATACATTTCAATTAAATTCCAAGAATACATTAATTATTAATGATTACGAAACTTCTTTAACATTTAATTATTTTAAACATCAATATAAATCATTAACTTTATCAAATTCTGAAGACAGAGATATTATAAAATTTTATGTAGAACCATCTATATCGATTAAACTTAATAATATCTTATCTATATCACAATCATTCCCTGTTGAATTCTATCATCTTATAAATATCTCTGCAGAGAAAAGTAGTTCGAACTATATCGATAGAATCATTAATTCAGTGACCAGATACAACCTATACAAAAAGAAATCTATCAATTTTGCCGGTAAAATATCAATTCAATCTTACTTCAGATCGTATGATTATGACGAAACTTTTTCTAGAAGTTTTATTATAAAAAATTTCGCTTTAGAAGATACAATTAATTATGTTATTTCAGACAAATATAAATTACAACTTTCAAGTAGATATAAATATGAAGAATTTGGAAATTTTAATTATGATAAGTTCACTGAAAATCCAATAAACTTTAAAAACCATTATTATTTATCCGTTGGTAATATATACAAGCTCTTAGGTAAATTCGATATCAAAACTGAATACTACTTTTATGAAATTGATGCTCATGATTTTGATCAATCTGACTTTACTAAAAATTTCTTAAGTAATGTATTTATCATACATGGACCAAAATTATCATCTGCTTTCATTTATAAAAAATTCTCGTTATTTTCAAGCTTCAACTTAGATTTTTATAGAAATAGTGAATCTAAATATAATTTTTTTCTAAGAACAGGATATAGTTTTTAAGCTGATTTCCATATCAACAACAAATTATTCATTAATGAGTTTTATAAACATCTGGTGGGAGTTTACCCGTATATGGAGGTAGTGTATTTGATGTAATTATGGATATAGGTTGTGTAATACCTTAAATAGTTTTGTAAATATGTAGAGGGGATTTACGAGTAGTAAATGACAGATATAGATATTTTATGTTTGTGGGATTTTGTAGATATAGATTGTGAGCAAGAAACAATATTTCTTAGATATAGATTTTAAAGCAGCATAAAAAACAGTATTCTTAATTTTTACGCCGGTATTTCAAGGAGTAAAAACCTTAGTTGTGGAAATAAATG
>JAQICF010000140.1 GCA_027858795.1 Candidatus Delongbacteria bacterium
CATTTATTATAATTATTATTATAAGTAATAGAAAATCCTGAGACAATTTTTATATATCATCTCAGGATTAAAATTTAACAACAATTTCGAAAATTTACAATTACTTATTATTATATTTAATTCTGCTCTTAGTCTTGGTAATTGTAGTTTCCCCATTAAACATTTTAGTTCCATCTGTTGCTTTAATCTGATAGAACATCTTAGCTTGATCTGCTGCTACAGTCCATTCTTCAGGTTTAGTTAATGAACCTACAGCATCTAGAGCATATGTTCCATAAGGATCATTTGAACAATATACATTATAAGTTGTTGCACCAGTAACAGTATCCCACTCGATGACCAAGTCTGTTCCAACTATGCTTGTTACTATATTAGAAGGAGCTTCTAAGCCAGTTTCATACCCGAACAACCATTGTAAACTTCTGTCTAAAAGGTTATCTCTGCTTTCAGTACCTGATGAAGTAACTATTTCATCCCATTCAAAAGGTAAATAAACGGTTTTATAAGTTAATCCCTCATATTTAATTCCTGCGGAAGAACCCGGGTAGGAAGCATCCAGAGGATATGTATATACTTTAGTTGCATTTGGTTCGGCAGGATCAGGATCAACGGCATCCGGGTAGGCTGAATCAATGAAAATCGGATTATTATAGCTTATTGAATCACCTGTCACAGGAACCAAAGCTGAAGAAGAAGATCCTATCCCGTCATCGCCAAGGTACAGAGCTTTCAGATAGCTTTCATATAATGTTGCGTCTGAACCAGCACTACCATTCTGACTGTAACCTATATCATCTCCAACGATCATTAGTTTTTTAACTGAAGACTCTGTTCCTGAATCAAGAAAAGACATCAAGGCGACACACTCATCTTCCTCAAGCGCTAAATTTTCGCTGAATATGATCAGATCATAGTTCTGATATTCTTCAAATCCGATACTATTCCAATATCGGTCATGTATATCGTAACTATAACCATTGTTATCAAGAGCTTCCATAAAAAATTCTCCGTTTGAAACGGCAGTATAGTCTAATAATATATTAACGCCCTGTGTTGGCAATATATTAAATTCATAATATCCACTAGGAGCATTGACCGGATTTAAAGCTCTGTAACCGTTGACATTGGTAGCGGCAAAATAATATTTTATAAGCGTACCGTCCGGCTGTCCGGGTATAACATAATAATAATCATCCCCAATTATATGATCATTCGCAATACCTGAGAAACCTGATCCGGTATCAACATAGATTGAATCTGAATACAGCGCGGAATAATCAATAATCTCTGCTATAACAGTATGTGAAAGATTACTGAAAGTATCATCTGGAACTTCTGTATGTGTAATCTCCGGAGCTTCAAAATTCGGTGCTACCGACACATCATCCAAGTATAGAGTTGCTCCATATAAGTCCCCTATATAATTCCATGAAATTTTCGCATTTAAAGTAGAGTAACTTGTAAGATCAATAACTTCTTCTACCCAATTGCCGTTAGACTCATCTGTCAATACTTTGAGCGTTGTCCATTCCGCGCCGCCGGTATTTATTTTAACTTCAACATTATCGGTAATGTCAATCGATTGTTTCCACCAGAACCTTAAAAGCATATTTGTGCCCGGTAATTCAAAAGGTTTTGTGATCAATTCTTCATTCTCCGCAGTACCCCAACATCTTGCACTAAACAAGCCATTATGAGCAGTAATAGATTCTCCCCACTTTTCAGTAGAAGTTGTTGACCAACCTACCGGAGGGAAAATACCAGTCTCAAAACCTTCGATCAAGCCTGTGCCTTCAGGATAAACTGTTACAATTTTCGAAGCTATATCATTTGAAGTATCCTCATCAGTCGCAAGTAATGAAGTAACTATAATATTATTGTTACCAGCAGTATCAGGTGTCCAATCAGGAACAAAAGTAATTGTATCTGTTATACCTGCATTAAGTGAAACTAGTATTGAGTCAGCGTATGAACCTACTTCGCATTTCACATAGAAATTACTTTGATTTGACATACCGGGATTAGTTATAATAGCTTGAATAGTCTCGGCTTGATTTACGATATAATTTGTTGTAAAAGGAACATAAACTGACTCAACTTTAATATCATCACCCAGTTTTTCTCTTATTTCAAGATCATCAATAAATAAATAAAGATTTGGGCTGACACCTCCATCGTATTCATCAGTATAGAATGCTATTTTTACGGAAGTCTCGTTTTCATAAGCACTCAGATCAATTACCTGCTGAACTTCATATTTGTTGTCCGGAGATACGCCGTCATACTGCTTTAATACGACATCC
The DNA here is from genome assembly GCA_027858795.1 of Candidatus Delongbacteria bacterium. Next base: position 2,304 of record JAQICF010000140.1, read on the forward strand.
CATGTATCTCCATCATCAGTTGAAAGCATTACATTGACATCGTTGCCCGAATCTTGCTCAAAATACATCCAGTAAGTCAGTTCGTCAATTCCCGGTGTTGATTTCAAATTGATTGACGGCGTGATCAACCAATCTTCATCAGCATAAGTATAGTAAATTCCGGCAGCTTTCAACCCGTTGTAAGGATTGAAAGTTGAACCATACCAATCACCATTTTCAATTGAAACCGTACTTGGTGGATAACCTAAACCCTCTTCCCAACCTGGAAGTGTCGTTGATGCATCCGGTCCCATGTTTTCAAAATCTTCCGATAACAATGTTACCGAGAATGAAAGGTTTAATGAGATCATAATAATTCCCACCATAAAAATTCTTAACATAATTACACTCCATATATTTTATTTTTTCTTATTGCTGTTACTACCTTTAGTGGTTACATTTGCAATATAATAAAATAATGGCTTATGTCAATTGTTTAATTTGTTAAATATTGGTCATATAATTGTTGCTAATTTCTTTTTGAATTTATAAATTTAGTCTGTAATACTAAACTTAATTCAGGATATCAAATTATGAAAAATAACCAAGAGCTTATAAATGAATTGATGAATATTGGTTTGAATCAAAATGAATCGAAGGTTTACCTTACACTTATAAAACGTAATGACTTTTCAGTAAGCGAAATTGCAAACGAATCAGGTGTGCCACGAGTAAAGGTCTATGGAGTTCTAAAAATATTGATGAACAAAGGGTTTTGCATCTCTACCCCAGGGAAAATCATTAGATATATAGCTGAAGCTCCCAAATTCATACTGTCTAATAACATTGATGAACTTAATAAAAAAGTAGAAGAAGCTAAAAACACTTCAAAAAAATTGGAAAGTATTCTACAACCTATATTTGATAATGGTGTAAAAGAAGACAGTCCCTTAAACTATATAAACATTGTCAAAGAAAATAAACAAATCGCAAATATTTTCATTTCCCTTGAAAATAATACAAAAAAAGAAATATTATTATTCGTAAAATCTCCTTTTGTTATTAATGATCTGAAAAAAGGATTAGTTAACTTAAAAAAGGTTAAAGCTGTTTGTGAGAAACAAGAATTAAAAAACAAAAATGTTGTCAGCTTTTTGAATAAGATCTTATCGGAGAAAGGAAAAGTTAAGATTATTGATAAATTACCTATTAAAATGGCAATTTTTGATAAAAAGATCAGCATGGTAAATATCAAAGATTACTCGCATGATGAAATATTAACTACTACTGTTGTAGAGCACCCTGATTATGCAAATTTGCTGATAGAAAGTTTTACAAGTATTTGGGTTAGAGCAACTAATTACACAAAAATAAAAGAAATTGAATAAATGATAGATTTTCTTATAGCGGGGATAATATTAGGACTTTCAGCGGGAGTAGCACCGGGTCCACTTCTTACTCTTGTTATCTCTGAGACCATTCAACATAATATCAAAGCAGGAGTAAAAGTCGCATTAGCTCCTCTTGTAACTGACCTGCCAATAGTACTATTAACATTTTTCATAATATCAAAATTATCATCTTTTAACCTTATACTGGGAATAATTTCACTGTGTGGTGCCCTGTTTTTGCTTTACATGGGTTATGAAAATATTCGAACAAAGAATATCAACACTGACTTTGAGAATGTCACTTCACGATCGTTGACCAAAGGAATAATTGCCAATACTTTAAGCCCTCACCCCTACCTATTCTGGTTAAGTGTAGGCAGTCCTATGATCATCAGAGCTATGAAAATAAATACTTATTCAGTGATAAGCTTTATCAGTGGTTTTTATATTTTTCTATTGGGGTCTAAAATAGTTATTGCCATACTAGTTGGAAGATCCAAAACTTTCTTGAATGATAAAATTTATTTGTATACGATCAGATTTCTTGGTAGTATCTTGTGGATTTTTGCTATAGTTCTATTCTATGATGGAATTAAATTATTTGGGATTATTTGAATTTCCTACAAACTCTTCGATCTTTACTTTGATATTATCTCTTACTTTTAATAGCTTCAGATTGTCGCTTTTTGGTCAACTTTTGGGCTTTAACAAAATAATATTTCCCGTTATGTAAATTACGTTTTATTTCTCGTGATATAGTCGATTTGTCAAAACCAAGGTTTAAGGCTATCTCTGAAAGTGAATATTTGTATCGCAAAAACTCATCTATATTTTTCCTATGATACTGATTTAACTGACAATATTTTTTTCCTTTGTTCAATACAACACTTCCGGTTTAAATATAATAAACTGGCGTTGCACTTATTATTTGAATTCACAACCATGTCCTTTTGCGGTCATAATTATTCTCTTTACATTATACAGATTGAATAATAAATTGACACATAGGGATTGAAGAACTAAGTCTTAAGAGAAAGAAAAATGAACAAGGGCTAACATTGGCAAAATATCAATGGTTACTTCGAGAGTTGACTTAGCTTATCACCACTGCTTTTTGCCATATCCGTTAGGGGCAATTAATGATTGTTAACCGGTGTTTTGGGGAGTATTTTTTGATATTGTGGTAAAATATAAAATTACTTTGTTAATTCATTCGGGTTCTACAACCCTAACAACCTTACAATCACAAACCTTACATTTACCTTCAAGTAATAGCATCTCTGTTTCTACTTTTGCATTCTGCAAAATCATTGAAACCGAACTTTGGCATTTTCCACACCATGCATTACCAAGTAATTTAGCCTGAATTCCTTTTGGAATTTCATCCCATCGTTTTCGTGCTTTTGGGGTAAATTTAGGCAAGTATATTATTTTACTGTTCATTTAATTCTTAATCCTATCTTTAATAACAGGATTTAAAAGTCTTCTTCCGTGAACAACCGCTAAAACATATATTGAAGTTTCAATTATTTCATAAATTAATCTGTAATTATAAATAATATTTTCTCTTAAAAATTTATTCCCCTCTTCAGGTACGATACTACCAGAATTATGATAAGATTCTAAATTCCTTGTTGCGTTTATTATGTTTGTTACAACAACACTTGCATAAAAATGCGAATCTTTTTCTATAAATTCAGCAATTTCTTCAACATCGGATAAAGCTTCGTCTGTCCAGATTACTTTATAATCCACTTATCCAGCCTCTTTTCTGCTTCTTTTTGCGTTAATACACTTCCTTCTTTTATCTGCTGTCTGGCTTTCTTTAATTTTTCAGCTATGTAAATATGATATTGAATATCTTCGAATGTTGAATCATCCGGCAGTTTTTTTATCAGATTTACAACTTCTAATTTTTCAGTTGTTTGCATTTTCTACTCCTGTTATCTTAATTGTAAGATACTAAATATTCTCGAATGAATCAATCAAATAACTA
>JAQICF010000187.1 GCA_027858795.1 Candidatus Delongbacteria bacterium
AAGACTTTTCAAATACCATCACTTATGGAAGTTGGTAAAGCAAAGGGAATGAGACTTATGACTGATAGTTTTATTGATCTGATAAACGCAGGTACTATCACTGTTGAAGAAGCTATGAATAAAGCTGTAGATAGAGCTCAACTTATTCATATTATGGGTAATAAAGGTATGTTAGATATGTTGGAAGATGGATAAAACAACTGTTTATCATAAAAAAAAAGAGCTTGTTTAAGCTCTTTTTTTATTTTTTTCTTTCTTTCCGTTCAGCATCCATAAAATCCCTCCAGATGAACTGACTAGTAGGGAAGTGGTAATGATCAAAAAATCCAATGATGCTGACATCTCTGCGGAAATAGACATAAACTCCAGTAGATACACCCAGGAAACAGCACTTAACCCAAGACCATTCGGAGCAATAGGTATCATTTTAATTATACCTATTGTAGCAAAGAATACTATAGCATGTAAGTAACTTAACTCTATGCCTATACTTAAAACAATAAAATAAACAAAAAGTCCTTCAACTATTCTAAAAACAAATGAGATTAGTAGCACGTAAAATAATTTATATGATAGATTAGAATAATCTCTAAAATCAGCTAAGAAAGTAAATTTCTTTTTAAATATTTTTTCTAAGAATAAAGTAAATTTTAAATTTGTGGTTTGATTTATTAAGATTAGGAACATCCCGATCACAAAAGCTAGAAGTGTTAAGGCTAAATAAAGGAATAGCGTATCTTGCAGGATATCTAAATATATAATCCCAACAACCCCCAGAATCAACAATGCAACTAATCCTATTATTCTTTCTACAATAACCGAGGATACAGCAATCTCCTTCTTTCCGGTAGCTTTAGTTGCACCTATCATCCTGCTAACATCACCACCTACGGAGCTTGGAAGAAAGTTATTAAAGAACATGCCTATCAAGTATTCTTTAACAGCAGTAAAATAATTCATTTTAGCATTTCGAATAGACAAGAGATACTTCCATCTAAAAGCAGAGATAAATACTGAACTAATCAAGAAAAAGATCCCTATTAGTAAATATGAGATCTTAATAGATCTTAGAGTCTCAATGAATTTACCGAAATCTACCAAATAACCAAAAAGGAATCCTATCAGTATGAGAGCTATAATTGCTTTTAGTATGTTCTTTTTATTATTCAAGTTACTTATTTGTTCCCAATTGAGAATTTTTCTTCATTTTCCAGAACCTTCTCCAGAACTATTTTATGATCTTGAAAATCTTTACTTGTAGAATCCACTTCAAGATATTTATTCACAATTTCTAGTGCTTTTGAATGTTCCTTGTCAATAGAGTATATCTGGAATAAAAGATTCAAGGCTTCGGTATCTTTGGTGTTAAGTTCTAAATATTCGAGTAAGATCTTTTTTGATGATGCAATATCTCCACCTTGATATATCACAACAGCGAATTCTTTATAAATTGAATTTCTCAAATTATCATCTTTGCTATTCTTTAATTCATTGACAATATCATTTTTTATCTTCTCGGCAAGGTCTGACTGATCAACCTGAATAAATCCTGCATAAAGCTCAAACAACTTCTCATATTTGTCTTTACCGTTCAATTTATATATATCCTTCAATACTTTTTCCAGTATTATCGTGCTGTAATCGGTATAACCTTTTGAAGCAGAATAAATTAAGAATCTGATTTTCTTCTTAAAGGTCATGTTTGAAACATCAACATTTGACAGTAATTTCTCACCCATTTTTTTGTTGCCTACCCTCATATACATTCCTGCAATCTCTGCCTGAATCATTTCGCTTGTATATTGGATATTGTCACTAGGTATATATTCTTCCATTTTTGTAAGTAAATATTTTATTTTAGTGCTATTGTTGAAATTCTTAAATTCCTCGTAAGTATATAGTTTACTCTGATTTATATCCTCACTCTTAGTATCTCCGGCAACTCTATTCTCTTCATAATAGATAGCTAACTGAAGGAAAGCAGATCTATAATTTTGTAAAAGTCTAATGATATTATCATCGTAGTGAATATCTTTTCTATCTAAATTTCTGTAATTTGTAACATACCTTTTCAATACTCTTTCATATAATGCTTCAGGTTCAATTCCTTTGTCAGCGGGATAATCAACCACTCTGAAACACAGACCATCCATTCGCATATATTCGTCCAAGCCAATAAAATTAGACGAAGCAACAGTTACTGCAAAGTAGATTGGTCTTTCCCAATTGTTAATAGCATTTCTAACAATCATTTCAAATACCATTTGGTCTTGAATCCTAAGGAATCCTTCGGGCTTTCCATCAACTTGAACATTCATTTTGGGTTTCATTTCCCATTCGACCATGCTCTTCTTATCCTTTGAAGGCAATTGAAGTTTTTTAGGTTCAGGCCAATATCTTTTCATGAAACTTTCCTGGGTCATATGTTTCTGATCAAAATTATTTTTGATCTCATCATCAGTATATTGAACAAACTCAGGAATTCTCTTCTTAAGCTGCTTAATATACCAACCTGTGTTCAAGAGAGATAGATTGACAACGACCACATCGTTCCTTATACCTTCTACTTCTTGCAAATACCAAACTGGGAAAGTATCATTATCGCCGTTTGTAAATAGAATTGCATTTTCATCACAACTTTCTAGGATATTCTTAGAATAGTCCCAAGCTACATAATTACCTGATCTGTTTGAACTGAAATAATTTGCTTTGATCTCCATTGCAGGAATTATCAGAGCTATTATTACCAAAGGGATTATAAACTTTCGTAACAATTTGCCATCTTTGAATGCTTCTGCTATAGATGTAATTCCCATGCCTATCCAGATAGAAAAAATAAAGAAAGATCCAACGTAGAAATAATCTCTTTCTCTAGGCTGACCCCAGTCCTGATTCTGATATATTACAAGTCCAAGGCTCATGATAATAAATAGGGCCATAATTGCTGTAGCTTTTTTCCAATCTTTAAAGAAGTGATGTAATGCTCCCCAGATGCCGGCAAATAAAGGAATAGCTAAAAGACCATTAAGTGATACCGTTTGTTTTATAGCATCAAAATTTCTACCAACAAATTGCCAATTGAAATATCTAATATACATTTCAACAATTTGATATTTCCAGAAGAAAGTCCAATGCCCTTTCCATGGATCTCCTGCACTTCCCGCTGAAACACCCATTTTTTGAAGTGATTCCAAATACTTTCTATTTGTTTCTCCAAAGAACATGGTAATTGCATTTTTAAGCTGCTGTTCGTCTCCATACTGCTCTCTATTGAGATATGCCATCATTCTCTCTAAGTTAGATGGATCATTCTCGTTTATAGGCGGATTAAGTCCAGCCCTGATGTAAATCATCAGATAGGTTGAGTATCCTAATATTAATAACAAAGGCATAATGAAAGCTAAAGACACATCTGCATTTTCATCACTTTTTTGGAATATCCAAGTAAGAAAAATGAATACAAACAATGAATAGATCTTAACATCCAAAGGAAATGCAAAAAGCACTAATATGGAAATAAAGACACCTGATCCTACTATTATACTGATTCTTTTATCGTAAAACCACATTATGAAGATTATAACAGGAAGAGTTAGTATATTTAGTAAATGAACACCAGTACCTAATCCAACCATAAGCATCAGTAACAAAATATATTTAGCGGAATCTTCTTCCTGATGTTTTTCCGCCCAAACAAGTGTTAACCATATTATAATAGCTGTAAAGAACATACTTAAAGCGTAAACTTCAGCCTCAACTGCATTAAACCAAAAAGTATAAGTAAAAGCAAAGGTTAAGGCACCTATAACAGAGCTACCGTGAATAATAAAATAATCATATATATCCTTCGGTGCTCCACGCCAATTTTTGATCAATCTTACGCTAGTTAAATATAGGATCAATACGGTAAAAGAACTTGCTATTACCGAAATCAAATTAACTCTAAGTCCAATATCACCGACAATAGGAATCATCGAGAATATTCTTCCAAGCATTAAATAGAAAGGTGCTCCGGGAGGATGAGGTATACCCATGATATATGAAGTAGTAATAAATTCTCCACAATCCCAGAATGATGTAGTCGGTGCCACAGTTATCATATAAATAATTAAGGATATCAGGAACACTGATGCTCCAAGTATCCTATTGATCTTAATTTCGTTATAATTTTTCATTCAATTTTCCGTTTATTTTAATTTTATTATATTTAGTTAGAATTATCGAATATGCATAAATTCCCGCTGATATACCTACAACATCTGCTAACACATCCAAGATATCTGGATCTCTTACTCCTCCAAATATGCCTGTTGAAAAGAAACCTACAAAACCTTGGTGAATTTCATCAGAGATAGCAAATAGAGTAGCAAATACCAAAGTATAGATCGCACTTTTCTTGAAATTCATTTTTTTTGAATGTATGAGATATCTTATCAAAAGAATGCCTAAAATAGAATATTCAGCAACATGCATGATTTTATCTGTATAAATAAATCCATGTGATGAAGTTTTCAAGTGTAAACCGGATACAACAAAAATGGCTAACGAATATGCGATCAAAACATATTTTGTGAACATAGTAGAATTTATATAAGAAAATAACGATCTAAACAATTTTTAACCTTTTTCTTCTAAGAATGATTTCTTTATTTGTTCTATGTTATAATTTTTCCCAAGTAGGACCATAAGCTTCAATCTGGCTTTATCCCCGTTTAGATCACCAGCCATTATTGCACCAGCTTCCTCAAGTTGTTTCGCACCACCCTCATAAGCATATATTCCCAAAACTCTCCCAGAAGGTACTCTTGAAGTTATTATAACCGGTATACCAAGTTTTATAGCATCTAATATTCCAGCTTTCATCTCTGGGTTAACATTCCCTCTGCCAAAAGCTTCAATAACAATCCCTTTAGTACCAGCAGCAATTGAACAATCAATAAATTTTCTTCCAATTCCGGAGTATAACTTTATCATCTCAACCTTGTATTCTAAACTTTCGACTTCGTACTTATATCTCATTTCTGATTTTCTATAGAATATTACATCGTCAGCATCAACAATCCCCAAGATACCATAATGAGGTGCCTCAAAAGCATTAGTTAAGTTAGTTGATGATTTATAAACTTCTCTGGCACTGAATATTTCATCATTGATCGCTAACATAACCCCTCTGTCAATGCTTTTATCATTTGCAGCTACCCTGATAGCAACAAGAAGATTCCTGGGACCATCAAGTCCACTTTCCTCATTAGATCTCATTGCTGCAGTTAGAACAATAGGTTTCAATGTTTGCAGAGTTAAAAAAAGCATGTAAGCTGTTTCTTGAACAGTGTCAGTTCCATGTGTGATAACGATACCGTCAAAATCATCAATGACACTAGAAATGTATTTAGACAACTCAAACATCATTTGCGGAGTCATCATTGGGCTTGGAATATTACTAAATTCATACAGTGTAATATCCGCGATATTCTTTATTTCAGGTATCAATTCTAATATTTCTCTTCCACTGAGCGAAGGCACTACACCACTCCTAGAAGCTTTCATTGAAATTGTACCACCTGTTGCTATCACTAAGATTTTTTTCATAATAATTTTCACTATAAATTTAGTACTGAATTAACTTTTACTCAATTTTTTAATATTAGTTCTTAAGTATATATATAAGAAGCAGGTTAAATTTATATTACTTGAGCTTAATTATCAAGTAAAATAAATTTCTGTTTATCCAAGTACAATTCAATCCTAAAAAAATCATTTTTTTTTCTTGACAATTCATAGCTTTGAGTTTAGATTGTTTACATTAAAGCTAAATAATTATTTTTCAAGAAGAAGTGAACTAAAAAAAAGGAGTCAGAAATGGCAAAAAAAGAAATCGGTTATTGCGTAAAATGCAGAGAGAAGAAAGAATTCAAAAATGCAAAGAAAGTTACGATGAAGAACGGAAGACCCGCTCTTAAAGGTTCTTGCTCAACATGTGGAACTGGAATGTACAAAATTTTATCTTCTAAGTAAGATAGATTTGAATAAATTCAAAGGGAAGTTTTTTGCTTCCCTTTTTTTATTTCAATAAAGTAAAGAGTGTCAGTAGTGATATATTTTATTTTTAATAAGGTCTCAGGTACATATACTTCAGAACGGGAAGAATTAATCCGTAAGCATTCTGAATTATTGTTTAAAGATCAGTTTGTTATTAAATACACAAAACCATTTAATGATGAGTTCATACCTGACATTACTCCAAATCATATTAGTCATGATGATTCAATAGTAGCTGTAGGTGGAGATGGCACTATCAGTCTATGTCTGCAATTTATTCATGACAATGATCTTAGTGATAAAGTTTCTTTGGGGTTTATTCCCGCAGGAACGGGGAATAATATGGTTAAGATATCTAACTTAAGTAAAAATATTCTCACAGCGTTGGATATAATAAATAAAAGAAAGATCAAAGTATTACAATATGGTACTATCAATGATAAAAAAGTATTTTTAAATTTCAGTTTAGGATTTACTTCTTATGTTTTGCAAAACCGCAAAACAAAAACTTTAAAGGGTTATGTTATTGATGGGATCAGAAACTATATGAAATTTAAACACTCAAGAACTAGGATCACTTCAGAGAATTATAAGATCGACGCAAAATTATTCGCTGCCTTTTTTATGAATACAACGCATTACTTATCATTCATAAGATTTCTAAAAAAGAACAATACAACTGATAATATTCACATATTTTATCTGCCAAAAGCAAATAAACTATTTAATTTCATAAAATTATTACCAATTTTTATAGGAGTAAATTTCTTTGAGAGACTTACTTTAAACAATTTTTCAATTGAGCTTACTAAAGACCAAAGTATCGAAATTGATGGTGATGTTTTCAGATCAAATGAAAAAATATTAAGTATAAAGAATCAAAATAAAATAAAATTTATCTCAGGATAAAATAATGACAACCTTTATTATACTTTTCAGTCGAAGAGGAAAATAAAAAAAGGAGTGAACTATGTTAAAAAGAAGTATAATGTTAATTCTATTGATCTTGATCGTACAGAATCTGTTTTCAATTGGATTTACATACAATAATACAGGTATCGCATCAGAAAAACTAGCCTTTAAAGTAGCTAAGAACCCATCTTTGCTGGGCTATGATCCTTCGGTAAGTATTTTAGCTTACACTGATCATGATGATAAAATTAATGGTAACGGAGTTTATTTGACTCTTAACACTTTAGGATTTGGCTATGCCAAAGATGCTGCTGAGAAAGAATATTATGTCGTATCCAGTGGAACTAAAGCTGTTGATGGAGTTTATCTGGGATCAGCTTTAAGATGGTTCAGTTCTGATCTTGATCCTGAATATGATATTTCATTAACTTTCAGACCAACAAGGTATTTATCTATTGCGGGAAATGTACAAAATGTCTTTCAGGTCAATAATAGTAACCTAATGACTAATGCTGGTTTAGCATACAGACCTTTCTCAAATACGAAGTTACAATTACTCGGAGATATTTCTTTTATTGATGATAAGATAGACCAAAGTGCTTATAATATTGGAATTACATCTGAGGTCTACGATGGTATTTCTTTATCAGCAGGTTATGCTAATAGTATGTTGGAAGATTCTGATCCTATCTATTCAGTGGGTGTTAATTTCTCTACCGGGTTATCAAATATTGGTTCAAGTTCTTTCATTTATGATGATGCAGACATGAATTCTTACAACTCTTATTTGCAGGTATCAAATGCTAGAGGACCTAAATTTATTAAATTTAAGAATACTAAGATGATCGAGATCGTACTTGAAGGTCAATATAAAGAAGAAGTTCCAAAAGGTAACTTTCTGAGCTCAATATTTGGCAAAAAAGATAAAACTACCAGAACACTGATAAATGCTATAAATAAACTTAAAGACGATCCAGAAATTGCAGGTATCCTACTAAAAACAAAATCTTACACAATGACTTTTGCTCAGAGAGAAGAATTAAGAATTGCATTGAAAGAGTTTAAAAACACAGGTAAAAAGATTATTACTTATTTTATTAGTTCAACTCAGAATAATTATTATTTAGCATCTGTTTCGGATAAGATATTTATGTACCCTGAAGGTGAAGTTGAACTAGCCGGAATTGGAATTGAAATGATGTTCTTCAAGAATATTTTAGATAAATTAGGTATAAAAGTTCAAATCGTAAGACATGGTAAATTTAAAGGTGCTGTTGAACCTTTTATGCTTGATCAAGCTAGTGCTGAAAATTTGGAGCAATATGACAGATTTCTTACTATTCTTGATGACCATTTGAAAAAGAGTATTAGTGAAGGAAGAAATATATCAGTTGAAAAACTTAATGAGATAATGGACTCCATACCTTTCCATACTGCTGCTTCTGCTAAAAAACTAAATTTGATCGATGATTTCTTTCCTGAGAATAAACTTAAGGATAAAGTTAAAGAAGTTATGGGTGATAAAGTATGTGTTGTTCCATCGAAAAAACATTTATTTGCTGTAAATGAAAATGATATATGGAAAAGCATAAGTGAAGATAAAATTGCAATAGTATATGCTACAGGATCTATCAAAACTGGAAAAAGCAGTACTGGTGGATTTCTATCTGGAGCTGTGATGGGGAGTGATACTACCGTTGAATTGATCAGAAAAGCTAGAAAGAATAAAAATGTTAAAGCAATTGTTTTCAGAGTTGATTCAGGCGGTGGAAGTGGTTTAGCTTCAGATATTATACTTAATGAACTTAGATTAGCTCAGACTGAAGATAAAAAAACTGTGATAGTTTCTATGGGTAGTATGGCTGCTTCAGGAGGTTATTGGATATCTTGCTATGCAGATAAGATCTTTGCAGACAATACGACTTTAACAGGGTCTATCGGCGTTTTTGGAATGATACCGTCTTTTGAAGAACTGGCAACTAGAATTGGTATTACCACTCAAAAGATCAAGAAAAATAAATTTGCAGCTAATTCTATGTTTAAAGATATGACAAATGATGAGATTAAATTTGTTCAGCAACTTGTAGATGAATTTTACGATGGATTTATCAAGAAAGTTGCAGATGCCAGAAATATGAGTGTAGAAGATGTTGATAAAATAGCTGAAGGAAGGATATGGGGTGCAGAGGATGCTAAGAAGATCGGTATCATTGATGAAATAGGTAGTTTGAATGATGCTATAGCTTATGCTGCAGAAACTGTAGGTATAAAAGATATTAATGTGCTTGATCTAAGTATTTACACTAAAACAGGGCAGTTTAATATATCTGATATTTTTACTATTGGAGTAAAAGAAAAGATCAGCGAAATAATACCTATTAAATCGAGTTCAGTTTCAACTATGATGGATATGGATGCTAAAGGAGAGAAGATATTGCTTATGCTTCCTTACGATATGGAAATCGAATAAGATATTACCTGTAGGGGACGCAGATCTGCGTCCCCTACAAATACATACTTTTTAACTGTAAATAATTTCACAATTATTTTTTTTTAATTTACTTGACTATTGTTTCGATAAAATTAAATTACTTCAATAATAATCACAGCATTAAATAAAAAAAGAAATACTATGAATAGTGTATCCCAAAGAACAATTGAACGTTTAAGCTTATACAGAAGAAGGTTAATGATAGAACTGGCTGATATGGATTATATTTTTTCACATCAGTTGGCGAAAATATCTAATTCCACTGCTGCACAGGTAAGAAGAGATCTTATGCACCTTGGTTATACAGGAGTGCCTAGAAAAGGGTACAAGATCAAAGATCTGATCACTTGTATCAGTAAATTCTTAGACCCTAAAAACATAGAGAATGTTGTTATTGTTGGTGTTGGAAATCTGGGGAAAGCTCTTTTAACATTCTTCAAGGGAAGAAGACCAAAATTATCTTTAGTTGCTTGTTTTGATATTGATGAAAGTAAAGTTGGTACTAAAATTGCTGGAGTTCCTTGTTTTCATTTGAATGAATTGCCGCAAAAGATCAAAGAACTTAAGGTAAACATCGGAATTATAAGTTCAACCGAGAATGCAACTAAAGCTATTGCCGAGAAGATGATCGCTGCAGGAATCAAATCGATCATAAATTTTACATGCTACCCATTGAACATTGCTGATTCAGAGAATGTATTTCTTGAGCAGATAGATATAACCGCATCATTTGAAAAAGCTGCCTATTTTTCAAAAACACACCCAAAGAAATTATAATAGATATTTAAAGATATTACGTAGGGGACGATTTCTTATCGTCCCCTTTTTTTATGTTTAAAATTTTGTATGTCATTATTAATCCACCAACCACCACCGTAGGGGTCGATTCCCATTCGACCCCAATAAAACGCAAAAAACATTCGACCCCAAAACAACGAATTCAACGTTGCCAATAAAACGAACCAATAACCACCGTAGGGGATGCCCACCGGTCATCCCCAGAAATGAAAATGACAACGATTGTTGTAACAAGGGGATCAGATCCCCTTGTTCGGCATTGCCGATGCAACATAAAACAATATCCCCGTTAATAAAACCATGAACGCCCGTAGGGGACGATTCCCATTCGTCCCCAAAAAACACGACCATGAACCAACAACGAATTAATAAACGATCCGTTTCGTAAAACAGGGGTCGAATGTATCAAAATCAAAACAGGGGTCGAATGGGAATCGACCCCTACGGTGGTTATACAACAAGGGGTTGAAACCCCTTGTTCTCTTTTTTTTTCATTTGAATAATTCATATTATTTTGATACATTGAAACAATAAAGTAAATATACAATCGGGGTTTATATTATGAAAAATACAATATT
>JAQICF010000195.1 GCA_027858795.1 Candidatus Delongbacteria bacterium
GAGGGTGGAGCATCGGGTGCAGTTCACGGGTCTTTACAAGCAGGGGCTTTAACGAGTACTTTCACTGCTTCTCAGGGTTTATTGCTGATGATACCTAATATGTATAAAATGGCAGGTGAATTGTTACCAGCAGTATTTCATGTAAGTGCAAGAAGTTTGGCAGCTCAGGCATTATCTATTTTCGGTGACCATAGTGATGTAATGAGTGCAAGGCAAACCGGATTTTCGTTTTTAGCTACAGGTAGTGTTCAGGAAGTTATGGACCTTGCCGGTGTTGCTCACTTAGCTGCAATAAAATCAAGAATACCTTTCGTACATTTCTTTGATGGATTCAGAACTTCACATGAAATTCAAAAAATTAAATATTTTGACAATGATGATCTAGCAGATTTACTAGACTGGGAAGCTTTACAGAAATTTAGAGATAACGCATTGAATCCAGAGCATCCTGTAACAAGAGGTACTGCTCAGAATCCTGATATTTATTTCCAAACAAGAGAGATCATTAATAATTTCTACGACAAAGTTCCAGATATTGTAGAAGGCTATATGCAAAAGATCACTGAGAAAACCGGAAGAGAATATCATCCGTTTACTTATTACGGTGCTGCAGATGCCGAGAGAATAGTTGTTGCAATGGGTTCTGTGACTGAGACGATAAAAGAAACGATAGATTACTTGAATGTAAAAGGCGAAAAAGTAGGATTAGTTGTTGTTCATCTTTACAGACCTTTCTCAAAAAAGTACTTCATGAAAGTTTTACCTAAGACAGTGAAAAAAATTGCAGTTCTTGATAGAACTAAAGAACCTGGTTCAGTAGGAGAACCATTATATCTGGATATTAAATCAATATTCTATGAAGAAGAAATGAAGCCTGTGATCGTGGGTGGAAGATACGGACTATCTTCAAAGGATACATTACCTGATCAGATCGTTGCAGTTTATAACAACCTTGCGATGAATGAGCCTAAGGATGATTTTACTATCGGTATAGTTGATGATGTAAGTTTCAGGTCACTTCCAAAAGTAGATGCAGTAGATTTAACAAGTGAAGGAAACTTTGCCGGTAAATTCTATGGTCTTGGATCTGACGGAACTGTTGGTGCTAATAAGAACTCTATTAAAATAATCGGTGAAACTACTGATAAATATTGTCAGGCATATTTTGCTTATGATTCAAAAAAATCAGGAGGATTCACTTCTTCTCATCTTAGATTTGGTGATGCACCTATAAGAAGCCCTTATCTTGTAAATGCGCCAGATTTCGTAGCTTGTCACGTTCCTGCTTATATTAATCAATACGATGTGTTGAAAGGTATAAAGAAAGGTGGATCATTCCTTCTTAATTCGATCTGGGATGCAGAAGAAACAAAAAACAGAATTTCTGATCATATGAAAAAATATATGGCAGATAAAGAGATCAATTTTTATATCATCAATGCTACAAAGATCGCTGAAGAGATCGGTCTTGGGACAAGAACAAATACTATTATGCAATCAGCTTTCTTCAAAATTTCTGAAGTTATACCCTACGATCAAGCTATTGATCAAATGAAGAAATTCATTGTTAAGAGTTATGGTATGAAAGGTGAAAATATTGTGAATATGAATAACGCAGCGGTAGATAAAGGTAGTAATGGGATTGAAAAAATAGAAATTCCTTCAGATTGGAAAAACATTAAAAGTGAAGGATTTAAAATAAATAGTGAAGGAAGACCTGATTTTATCAAGAACATCTGTGACGTTATGAATGCACAGAATGGTGATAATCTTCCTGTGAGTGCATTTTTAGGAAGAGAAGATGGTTCGTTCCCGGCAGGTACTACAGCTTATGAAAAAAGAGGTGTAGCAGTAAATGTTCCTGAATGGCAACCAGAAACCTGCATTCAGTGTAACCAATGTGCTTATGTATGTCCCCACGCTGTAATTAGACCATTCTTAGTAAACCCTGAAGAAGAAACTAACCTTCCTGAAGGAACTGCAACTTTAAATGCGATTGGTAAAGGGCTAGAAGGTCATAAATTTAGAATTCAGGTAAGTGTTCTTGATTGTACAGGTTGTGGAAACTGTGCTGATGTATGTCCTGCACCTAAAGGTAAAGCTCTGGTAATGAAACATCTTGGAACTCAAATGAATGAAGCTGCCAGATGGGATCATTTCGCAAAAAATGTTACTTATAAAGATAACTTAGTTGATAAATTCTCAAATGTTAAGTCTTCTCAGTTTGCTCAACCATTGTTTGAGTTCTCTGGTGCTTGTGCAGGATGTGGTGAAACAGCTTATATTAAAACGATTACTCAATTATTCGGTGACAGAATGATGATTGCAAATGCTACAGGATGTTCATCAATCTACGGTGGATCTGCTCCTGCTACTCCATATTGCGAAAATCCAAAAGGTCAGGGACCAGCTTGGGCAAATTCATTGTTCGAAGATAACGCAGAGTATGGTTATGGTATGACTCTCGGAACAAACAAAATGAGAGATCGTGTTGAATTAAGAATAAAAGATGCCATCGCGGAAGGAAATATTAAAACAGAGACTAAGGAAGCATTTGAGTTATGGATTGAAAATAAAAATTGTGCAGAAGGATCAAAGAAAGCTTCTTGTGGAGTTCGGAAAGCATTAAAGAATGAATCAGGAAAGATCATTGATGAGATTAAGTCACTTGATCAGTATCTTGTTAAGAAGTCCGTATGGGTGTTCGGTGGAGACGGTTGGGCTTACGATATTGGTTATGGTGGTTTGGATCATGTTTTAGCTTCTGGTGATGACATAAATGTTCTTGTTGTAGATACAGAAGTTTATTCGAATACGGGTGGTCAATCTTCAAAAGCAACTCCTATAGGTGCTGTTGCGAAATTTGCAGCATCAGGAAAGAAAATCAGAAAGAAAGATCTTGGAATGATGGCAATGAGCTATGGTTATGTATATGTTGCTCAAGTGGCAATCGGTTCAAATCAAGCACAATACTTCAAAGCTGTTAAGGAAGCTGAAGCTTATCCGGGACCTTCATTGATAATTGCTTATGCTCCATGTATCAATCATGGTCTTAAAGCTGGTATGGGTAAAACTATTCAAGAAGAAAAACTGGCTGTAGAAGCAGGCTATTGGCATCTTTACAGATATAACCCAATGTTAGAAGATGAAAAGAAAAATCCTTTCGTTCTTGATTCGAAAGAACCAGTTTGGGATAAGTTCCAGGACTTCTTGCAGGGTGAAGTAAGATATACATCACTGGTGAAATCTTTCCCTGAAGAAGCCAAGGAGTTATTTGCTGCTGCGGAAGATAATGCTAAGTGGAGATATAATTCTTATAAGATGAAATCGGAAATTAAATATTAATTCGTTATTGCGGGCAAGGGGTTGAAACCCCTTGTTCACAATATTCAAGATTACGGTAGGGAATGCAGAAATGCATTCCTTTTTTTTGTCGGGTTTACCACCCGTCAGCTGTTGCTGACACCCCTCCAAGGGAGGGGAATTTTCTTCGTTCCCCTCCTGTGGAGGGGTGGGCGACAGGGTCGCTCGGGGTGGTAGTTTACATTTTTTGTTATTTCATTTTACAGATAAAATCATTATTTTCATTCAATGAGTAAAAACTATAAAATATTTTCAATTCTAATAATTGTTATTGCAACAGTTATTTCCTATTCAAATTCATTTGATTGTTCTTTTCAGTTCGATGATGTTCATTCTATTTTTCAAAACAGCTATGTAAGAGATATTTCAAAGTTTACTGACTTGAATTACTGGTTCAAGTTTTACAATAGAGCGCCTGCTCAATTCACTTTAGCACTGAATTACAAGTTTAATGAACTGGATGTTTTCGGATATCATGTTGTGAATCTTATTATTCATATATTAAGTTCAGTATTAGTTTTTGTTCTCACGGGATTATTAGTTAATTCTAAATCGATAAAACAGTTATACATTATTAATAATAGGATATATATTCAGCTTTTTACAGCATTGATATTTGCAGTTCATCCAATTCAGACCCAAAGTGTTACATATATAATACAGAGGATGGAATCACTATCAGGAATGTTCTATCTCGGTGCTTTAGTATTTTATTTCCTAGCAAGGAGTTCTAAAAATAAAGTAATCAACTTTTCATTTTTTGGATCATTTGCTTTACTTTCAATTCTAACAAAGCAAACATCTTTCAGTCTGCCACTAGCAATATTATTGCTTGAGATATTTTTCATCAGAGATAAAGAAGATAGCATCAACAGAAAAGTGGTCTTTTCAATTATTGGATTACTTTTAATTACAACTGTAGTGATGTTAATTACTAATACTTTACCCAGAGAAACTTACGATATTTCAAGGTTTGAGTACCTTTCAAGTCAACTTATTGTAATACCAAAGTATGTATTCATGTCATTTATTCCAATTGGTCAAAATTTGGATCATCATATTTTAATGCCTGAAGGAATTTTCACAGCTAAAGTCTTGGGTGGATTTATACTTATTGCAGGATTGTTTGTATTCTCTTTTATCCTTTCTAAAAAGAACAAGGTAATAGCATTCTCAATTTGGTGGTTCTTTGCATTATTGGCTTTAAGATCGAGTATTTTGCCGATCGGAGACCTGATGTATGAACACAGGTTATATATGTCATTATTCGGTTATGGATTATTAATTTCAAGTATAGTATTTTATTTAAATGATGAGTTGAAATTAGAAAGAATAAATAAATTCTTCCCAATTATAATTCTATCAGTGATAATAATTTCATATTCTGTAACAACTTTTCAGAGAAATAAAGTATGGAAGACAGATATATCTCTTTGGGCAGACAGTGTAAAAAAATCTCCGGATAAATTCAGACCAAACTACAACATTGCAGAAGCATTAAAAAGAAATGGATATCTCGACAAAGCCTTAAATTTTTATCTGAGAGCAAATAGCATAGATCCAGGCAGCTATGGAACTTGTAATAACATTGGAAATATTTACTACGAGAAGAAGAATATCGAAAAAGCGAAAGGGTTCTATAGAAGTGCCATTGATATTAATCCGAATTATCCTAAAACGTTGAATAATTTAGCTAATATATATTTGATTGAGAAAAACTATCCTGAAGCTGAGAAATTATATTTGAAAGCTTTAGCAGTAGATGGAAAATATGTAGATGCTTTATTTAATCTTGGAAATTTATACTATCTGACAGGCAGAAAGCAAGACGCTTTTGAAAACTATCAAAAAGTTACTCAAATAGATCCATCGCATGAAGCTGCGAAAACAAATTATGAAAGTTTGAAAAAATCTATGAATTAAAAGGTCGTACATGGAAGAAAACGAAAAAAACATTAAAATCAAACATCCAATTTTGATCTCGTTTATTATTATGATAATATTTTTTGTAATAATAGATCTTTTTCTAGGTTTATTATTGCTCAAAAGAGATAAACTCAGAATAGATCATTCATACTATCATCATGATTTACAACCTCTTATGGTTGAAGATGCAAATTGGGGAGATCTTGAATATACGATTAAAACGAATTCATTGGGTTTTAAAGATGAAGCAATGAGAAAAATACCATTAAAATCAGAGAAAGAAAGAATTCTAATAATTGGAGATTCTTTTACAGAGGGTCTCGGTTATGATTATGAAACAACATTTTGTGGATTGCTTCAAAACAAATTAGGTGATAAATTAGAAATTTTTAATGCAGGAGTAACATCATATTCGCCGAAACTTTATTATTTGAAAATTAAATATCTGTTGGAAATGGGACTTAAGTTCGATCATATGATCGTAATGCTAGATATTTCAGATATTCAAGACGAATCTATTTATGAAAGTTTTCAACCTAAGAAAGATCAAAGTACATTCCGAAAGATAGATGTTAAGCTTTCAAATTATTCCTTTAGTTATCATCATATATTTAGAAATTTATTGAAGAAAATAGCTTCAAATCAAAACAATAAGAGTAAGTTTTCAGATGCGGAGACTTTTTTAGAGACCAGTATTGAAGATAGAGGTAAATGGACTTACGATAAGAAAGTATTTGAAGAATGGGGAAAAGATGGTTTAGAACTTGCTACAAAGAATCTATTAAATTTATCAGATCTATGTAAAGAAAACTCAATTGACATGACCTTAGCTGTTTATCCTTGGCCGGAACAAATTACTCAAAATGACAGTTTATCCATTCAATCAACTTATTGGAATGAGTTTTGTATAACTAATAAGATTGATTTTCTAGATTTATTTCCGTATTTTTTCCAAACTGAAAATGCTGATGACGTTGTTCGTAAGTACTTCATAGCCGGAGATGATCACTGGAATGACCAAGGACATCTTCTGATAGCAGAAAAATTGTATGAAAAGATTATAGGATCAAAAATCAGTGAATAAAAATCCAACAAGAGAACAATGTAAAGATACAGGTATAATTCTTGGAATAATTTTTCTTTATTTTAGTATAAAAAATTCAAATAATACATTATTTCTCATAACTTTTTTGATCATGGTACTAGTGATCATATTTCCAAATATATTCAAATATTTAGCCATAATATGGTTTGGTTTTTCTCATTTGCTTGGAACTATAATGACAAAGATACTTTTGACCATTGTCTTTTACTTGATAGTTGCTCCGGTATCAATAATAAGAAAGTTAATGAAGAAGGATGGAATGAATCTTAAAGGATTTAAGAGTTCCACTAAAAGTGTATGGATAGACAGGAATCAGAAAATAACAAAACAAGATCTTTTTAAACCTTTTTAAATTTAGGAATAACATGGATTTTATAAAAGAATTATTAGAATTTATTAAAACAAGAAAGAAGTATTGGTTGATACCATTGATTTTAATACTATTATTTTTTGGAGTATTGATCGTAATGACATCAGGGTCTGCCATTGCACCATTCATCTATACAATATTTTAGGATATATAAATGCCGCAAATAGTTTTAGGTATATCAGCATATTATCATGATAGTTCAGCAGCTCTTATAATTGATGGTGAAATAATTTCCGCTGTACATGAAGAAAGATTCACAAGGAAGAAGCAGGATCCTTCATTTCCGGTTAAATCAATTGAGTATATTCTTTCTTCTACAGGGATAAAGATCGAAGATCTGACAGCTGTTGTTTTTTATGAAAAACCTTATCTAAAATTTGAAAGATTATTAGAAACTTATCATGAATTTTTCCCAAAGGGTTTAAAAAGTTTCAGCTCTTCAATACCAGTTTGGATAAAAGAAAAATTATTCATGACCGGAACGATAAAGAAGGAATTAGCTAAATTTGGAAAAATAGATAATATAAAATTTTTGTACAGTGAGCATCATTTATCTCATGCTGCAAGTGCATTCTACCCTTCACCTTTTGAAGATGCGGCTATTTTAACGATTGATGGCGTTGGTGAAAGAGCAACTTCTATCATAGCTCACGGGACAGGGAATAGTATAAAGTTACTTAAAGAACTACATTTCCCACACTCTGTTGGTTTGTTATATTCGGCTTTTACATATTTTTGTGGTTTCAGAGTGAATAGCGGTGAGTATAAACTGATGGGTTTAGCTCCTTATGGAGATCCGAATTCCGAACAAACAAAAAACTATATCAAGATTATCAAAGATAAACTTGTTGATATTAAAGATGATGGTTCAATACTCCTTAATATGGATTATTTCAATTATGCGACTGGTCTTAGAATGATCAATGAGAAAAAATGGAAAGAACTTTTCAGTATGGAAACCAAAGATCCTGAAACAGAGATCACTCAAGAGTATATGGATATAGCTTTAGCAATTCAGTTGGTAACTGAAGAAATTTTCCTAAAAATGGCAAGACATGCAAAAGAGATTACCGGATCTAAAAATATTGTTCTTGCAGGTGGTGTTGCTTTGAATAGTGTTGCTAACGGGAAGTTACTTAAAGAGAAAGTGTTCGAAAATATTTGGGTTCAACCTGCCTCGGGTGATGCTGGAGGAGCTTTAGGTGCTGCATTAGCATATTATTACACAGAAAATGATATGCCAAGGAAGATTGTTTATCCTGATAGTATGAAAGGAGCATATCTCGGACCGGAATATACCAACGATCAAATTGAAAATATTCTGAAGAAATACAATGTGAAGTCAAAGTTTTACGATAATTCTAATGATCTCGCCAAAATTTCAGCTCAGCATCTTGATCAAGGAAAAGTAATTGGTTGGTATCAGGGCAGAATGGAATTTGGGCCAAGAGCATTGGGAAATAGAAGCATTCTAGGCGATGCTCGTAAGGCTGAAATGCAGAAGAGAATGAATCTAAAGATAAAGTACAGAGAAGGATTCAGGCCTTTTGCACCATCAGTATTGGAAGAAGATATTCAGGAATATTTTGAGATAGATATTCCAAGTCCATATATGCTTAATGTAGTTCCTGTTGTTGAGAAAAGAAGAAGCAGTTTGCCAGATAATTATTATAAGAAACCTTTGTATGAACGACTTTATTTCGAGAGATCAGATATTCCTGCAGTAACCCATATAGATTATTCTGCAAGATTACAAAGCGTCAATAAAGATGTGAACTTCAGGTATTGGGAACTCATCAACGAGTTTAAAAAATTGACAGGTTACGGAGTTATAATTAACACAAGCTTTAATGTCCGAGGTGAGCCAATTATCGAATCTCCTGAAGATGCTCTGTCATGCTTTATGAGAACTGAAATGGATTACCTTGTTCTGGGAAATCATATTGTTTGTAAAGCTGAAGTTAATCCTGAACTGCAGAAAAAATTTAAAAAAGAATTTAAACCGGATTAATCCTATCTTTTCTATTGTTGTGATAAAATACTGTGACCGCTGATAAAATAATTATCAACCCTCCAATGATACTTGTAATATCCGAAATTTCATCCCAGAGAAAATATCCTATTAATGCAGAGAAAATAATTCCTGTATAAGTATAAATTGAAACTTCAGAAGCTTTTGCATATCTATAGGCATGAGTTAGACCTATCTGACCGATAGATGCTGTAAGTCCAACTCCTAAAAGCATCATCCATTGCTCCGAATTAGGATAAATGAAAGTAGGTATCATAAAAGGAAGAGATCCTACCATCGAGAAAAGTGAAAAGTAAAAAATAATAGTTTCGGGTTTTTCTTTATCTCTTAGAAACCTTACAAAAGTATAAGCAGCTCCTGCCATAATAGCAGCTCCAAAAGCTCCCAAAGCGGGAAGCATAGAATAATCAAATTTTGGCTTAATTACCATTACAGCACCGATCAAAGCAATAAATATTGTTGACATTTGAAGCTTTGATAATTTCTCTTTAAGAAATAAAAATGCAAATAGAGAAACGAATATTGGTGAAGTTCTATTCAGCATCTGGGAATCAGCAAGGTATAATTTAGACAAAGCATAAAAATGGAAAGCCACACCGAGTAAACCAAATACAGATCTGATTAATAGGAATTTTTGATTTTCCATCTTTCCAAATATTAATCTTAAATAACCCTTTTTTCTTTGTACAGAATATTTGTAAGAGAAACTTAAAACCATAAAAGCAATAATCATGCTTATTGTATTTCTAAAAAAAACTTTTTCAGCAACTGGAAAATCACCTAAAGCCTTAACGAATGCACCCATAAATGAAAATGATAAGGTTGAGGTTAAAATAAATGTTAGTGCTTTAGTTCTATCTTTCATTCTATCAATTGGCTTACGTTATTAATTTAAAGGAAAGGTATTAAAGAGTAATTTTCAAGTCAAGTTATCATTTTATGCATTAATAACAATATTTATTGGATGAAAAATATATTGACAAAGAATTATAATTTAATTAATTTTGTCTCATGAATGAAAAAACAATAAAATTAGTTAACTAGGAGAGTAAAATGGCTCATGTAATTAGTGACGCTTGTGTAGCATGTGGTGCTTGTGTACCTGAATGTCCAGTAGATTGTATTAAAGAAGGTGATATCTATGTAATAGACGCTGAAGCTTGTATCGATTGTGGTGCTTGTGCAGCAGTTTGTCCTTCAGACGCTATTTCACCTGAGTAAAAACACAATAAATTATGTATTACGTCGTCAGATTGATTTTTCTACGAAGTCACTTAGGTACCTAAGCTCCTTCTTGAAAATATAAATCTTCCTTGTTCTACACATTTCTTGTATTTTTATCAAGTGAAAGTAT
>JAQICF010000007.1 GCA_027858795.1 Candidatus Delongbacteria bacterium
TGCACCCGCACCCGCAATCTCTAATTTCTTTATGCTTTCTACAGAATTTGTTAAACTGCAAGATCCAACAATAATAGGATTTTTAAGTTTTAAACCCATTACATTTAATGATAGATCTATCATAGTTCGCCTCTTTTTTTAAGTTAGAAGTTAGAAATTAGAAGTTCCTTCCATATCTTCCTTTCTTACTTGTTACGCCATCCTCATGCTTAGACAAGGTAATACTCCTTTTTTCTACAAGGGGCTGAAGCCACCTTGTTCTCTCTTATCTGTTATCCTGTAAAAATCTTTTTCGTGTGTAATTAGACGCAAAGTGTTGCGTCTCTACACCCTCATGTTTTCTCTGTGCCCTCTGTGGTAATTATCTTTTTATCTTTTGATTCGTTACGGGTCGGAGGTAAACCCCGACCCTATAGCTTTAATTATCAATTATGAATTGTAAATTGTTAGTTATCTCTCAGTACTTTATCATCATAAATCTTTTCGAACTTTAGCTTATGCTCTGATTCGTCTGCAGCAAGTCTAAGAAGTAATTTTTCTACTTCAGTACCAGCCATTTTTGCAGCGAAAGTCTGATAAAGATTTTTTGCAGCTTCTTCTCTTTTCATAGCAATAAGAATTATATCTTCAAAACTCATATCATCTGTAGGTTCAATTTCGACCAAGTAATCACTTAATGTTAGATCGTGAATCTCTTTTTCAACAAGATTGACTAAACCCTCTTTTCTAATATTTTCTAATTGAACAATATGGCCTCTCTCAAAGTTTTCAAACTCTTTAAGCATATCTTTAATAGCAGTAAATTTTGTTTTCGTTTGAAGATCACTATAAAACTCAACAGCTTCTTTCTCAGCCTCTACAGCAAAGTCGATAATTTCGTTGAACTTTTCTTTTTTCATTTCGTCCTCTTTTTTAATTCTTTACACTGCAAGGGGCTAAAGCCACCTTGTTCCAAAATCTTTTATTCGGAAAAGGGATTTCAACCCCTTGTGGTATCTGTGTTAGTAGTTATATTCCTTCAATTCAAAGTAAGATTGAGGATGTAAACATGCTGGACATATCTCAGGTGCTTTTTTACCTTCGTGCAGATAACCACAGTTTAGGCATTTCCAAGTACATGTACCATCTTTTTCAAATACTTTGCCATTCTCAATGTTCTTGTATAGTTTTATATAACGTTCTTCATGAGCTTTTTCTACTTCAGCTATCTTTCTGAAACAAACTGCAACGTCCTTAAATCCTTCTTCATCTGCAATTTTAGCAAATTCGGGATATAACCCTGTCCATTCTTCATTTTCACCTTCTGCTGCTGCTTTAAGGTTTTCAAGTGTTGTACCTATTTTTCCAGCAGGATACATAGCAGTAATTTCAACTCCACCACCTTCAAGGAATTTAAAAAATCTCTTGGCATGTTCTTTTTCGTTTAATGCTGTTTCTGTGAAGATCGCTGATATTTGAACAAGTCCTTCTTTTTTTGCCTGTGATGCAAAATAGTCATATCTCATTCTTGCTTGGGATTCTCCAGCAAAAGCTTTTAATAGATTTTTTTCAGTTTTAGTACCTTTTATACTCATTTTGCTACTCCTGAAATTTTATTTTTTAAGTTAGAGGTTAGAAGTTAGAAGTTAGAAGTTAGAAGTTAGAAGTTAGAGGAGAGATTCTGAAATAAATTCAGAATGACACTTTTCTAATTCTCCATTCTCCTTTTGTCTCTGTGTCCGGCGCCTGTACTGAGCCTGTCGAAGTATGGTTCAATCTTATAATCTTTTGATTTTCCCTTGAATATTGGTTATTCCGTATTGGAAGTTAGTAGTTATTATCCTTTTTTCCATAATCCGTGAATCGAACAGTATTCTCTTGCAACTAATTTATCGCTATAAGGCACAAAAAACTCAGCTTGAGGTTTTTGACCTGGTTTAAGAAATTTCTTTTGAGAATAATCACCATTTATTACTTCGATCCATTCAATAAAGTGATCATCTGCCATTGGATGTTCAACGGAACCAACTTTTACTAAAATTCCATTTTCAGTTTTCTCTATTACAGGTAAATGCTTCTCATTACCAGCATCTTCAACTTTTGCCTGCATGATGTTCATTGGTTGACCACAACAAACTAATTCACCTTGACCCTGATGCACAACTTCTACAATGTTGCCACAAAGAGCACATTTATAAATCTGTTGAAATTTTGCCATAATAATCTCCTTTTATTTTATTTTATTTTAAAACAGGATTGAGTGGCACATAAACCCTTGCTGCTAATTCTTTATCCAGCATGAATATACCATTCGAGTCAGCCTTGATCAAATTTAATTTATCTACGATCGTTCTTGCGTTGTCCTCTTCCTCTACCTGCTCATCTATGTACCATTGAAGCAGGTTGAAAGTAGCTCTATCTTTTTCCTTTTCAGCGATGTCAACAATATTATTTATACATTCAGTTATATGTTGTTCATGTTTCAATGCAGCTTTGAATACATCAATCGGGGATTTCCACTCGTGACCAGGTTCGTCAATTTTAAGAAGTTTGACATTTGAACCGTGAGCTAGAAGATAATTGTAAAACTTCATAGCATGGTCTCTTTCTTCTTTATGTTGAACATCCATCCAGTTTGCACAACCTGCAAGACCATTATTAGAAAAATAGGCAGACATTGATAGGTATAAATGTGATGAGTATAATTCTTCTTGAATTTGTTTATTTATTGCATCTTCCACTTTTTTTTTCAACATGGCATACTCCTATAAAGATTTATGTTTTTCTACAATGGTTTCAATCAACTTATCTAATTCTTTAAAATCATCTTCAGCAGGTCTTCCTTTAACCAATACAGGATCAAGTAAGTCAATTTTTAAATTTCCTAAAAGACCTTTAAGTTGTTCTACCATTTTTCCACCCCATCCGTATGAACCAATTATTCCAACAAATTTTGTTTTTGGTCTTAATGCATTCATTAAAAATGTAGCATAAACGGCTGCGGGATGAGCACCTGCCAATACAGTCGGAGTTGCTACAATGACAGTAGCTGCATCAACTAAAGACATAGCTAATTCTCCAACATCAGTTTTAGGAAGGTTAAATGGTTTTACATTAATTTCTTTTTTTATCAATTCATCTACAAGGTAATCTACCATTATTAATGTACTTTCGTGCATAGATACGTAAGGAATTATAACTTCATTTTTAACTTCCTCAGAGATCCACTCTTTATACGCTTCTATAATAGTTGAAGGTGATTGCCATATTGGTCCATGACTAGGAGCTATCATTTTAATATCCAGATCTGCTAATTTTTCAATATTCTTTCTGATTATTGATCTAAAAGGCATCATGATTTCAGCATAATATCTTTTAGCACCTTCAATAACTTTTGGATTTTCTTCTGCGAATAATTTGGAAGATGCAAAATGAGATCCAAAGAAATCACAACTGAACAGAATATTATCCTCTTCAAGATATGTTACCATTGTTTCAGGCCAGTGTACCCAGGGTGTCATTATGAACTTGAGAGTTTTATCACCAAGAGACAAAGTATCTCCATCATTTATCACCTTAAATTTTGAATCATTAATATATAGATGATCGATCTCAAAACTTTTACATTTCTGATTTGTAACAACGACAGCTTCAGGAAAATGCTCAAGTATTAAAGGAATAGCACCGGAGTGATCTTGCTCAGCATGATTTGTAACAATGTAGTCAAGTTTTTCAATGCCAAGTTCATGAAGGTTCGCGAGTAATTCCATTTCTTTTTCAGGATCAACAGAATCTATCAAGGCTGTTTTTTCACTACCTTTTACAATGTAAGCATTATAACTGGTCCCATCAGGAAGTGGAATAAGTTCATCAAATATCTTTCTATCCCAGTCTATAGCACCAACATAATGCACATTAGGAGTTAATTTTCTAACAGCCATTTATTAAGCCTCCTCAAAGTCATCTTTACCTACTCCACAAATTGGACAAACCCAATCTTCAGGGATATCTTCAAAAGATGTTCCGGGTTTAATTCCACTATCAGGATCACCTTCGGCAGGATCATAAACATATCCACACACTGTACAAATATACTTTTTCATTTTGTTCTCCTTATTTTAGTTTTTTTTCGATATTTATCTACACAATTTGACTACTTGTTAATATATCTTATAAAGTGATTAGTTCAAAATTAATTATTATTTGTTTTTTTATTTTTTTTTAAACAATTTTCGCACACACCTTTGTAATCACCGTAGAATTCTTCTATTTTATGCTTGTAGTTCTTAAATTTCTCTAAATACGGTAATGAAATATCCACGTCATAGATACTCTTACACTTTCTGCAGATAAAATGATAATGTTCTGTTGTTTTATAATCAAATCTAAGTTCATTTGAATCCATGAACCTAAAAGCTTTGATAATATTATTTTTCACCATAACATCAATATTGTTATATATTGTTGTCTTTGATAGAGCCGGTGAATTAATTTTGATTGCTTTATAAATCTCATCAGCACTTGGATGAACTCTGTTATGATCTAGGAATCCTAAAATATCTAATCTCTGTGGCGTGATCTTAAGCTTATGTTCTTTTAGCGCTTTAATATATTGTTCCATGTAAACACCTCGTTGCTATTATGTAATAATTACAATTTAAGAATTGTTACAACATTGTGATATGATAGATATCAGAAAAAGAATAAAAACACAATTTGGAATCGGTTTTTTTATTCTTTTATTTTATTTTTTATGTAAAATATTATATCTTCTTTTGAAAGTGTAGACTCTATTCCACTTATATTATCCTGAATGATATATAGATCATCTTCAAGTAGCTCAGGATCCACAATAATAAAATAAGGAACTCCGATCTCTTTAAATTTAAATGTTCGGATCTCAATAGTGCCTTTATCGTCCATTAAGGTTTTGAATTCCTTGTTAAAATCAGTATGAAGTTTCTCAGAACGCATTTGAACCATTCGATCAACCGAACTTTTAGGAAAAATACAACACTTAACCGGTGCGACTTGAGGTGCAAAAGTCAAGCTAGACATTTTTGAATTTCTAACTTCAAATTCATCATAACCGTTAAATATCAGAGCAAGTACTAATTTATCTACATCAATGTTTATGCTTATCATGTGTGGAAGTAATTTTTCATTTCTAAGATCATCAAAAATTCTAAGCTTATCAATTTCATCCTCAGAAAAACTTTTATCGTGGTTTTCAAAATAGAAATCGATCCTATCAGAAGATGTAAAGATAGTTTCTAAACCGAATGGATATTTAAATTGAGTAATAAATCTATCAAAAAAATAATCATCACTACTCGGATGGTCAACAATGTTTTGGGAAGTAGTGAGCATAAAATCTGAAGTTAACCCGATCTTTTTTAAAAATTCAATAGTAAAATCATTCCAGGTAGAAAGCATTTCATTTGAAGAGGAAGGAATTACAAAATATTCCATATTTATATGACAGGAGTTTTCGTGGGTAAAACTAAAAAAATCTGATTGAAATTGCTCTCTACGTACTTCTGATATTCTATTTATTCCAAACGGGATCTTCTTTTTCTTAGATATATAAATTTCTGAAAACATATCTAAAATACTCATGTCTGAAGTTTTTTTAGTTTCCAAAATATTATTAAGAGCTACAACTGTATTATTTTTCCAAGCTGCTTTAATGTTATCTTTAATAAGTTTTCCCATAGCTCCAAGTTTCCATACATAGTCTTCAGGATTATCCAAGTCAAAAACTTTTGTAAACAAGAATTTGTCGTTCATAAAGTTTTCAATTTTGAGTAGTTGGTTAATCTCATTATTCTTTTCATCTTCAGAATAACTTCTTTTATCTTTTTTTCGGTCTAATATGCCCATTTTATTTCTCCTACCTTATAATCGTATGGTTAATATGAAAATTTGTGTACATATTGAACATATTTATAAATTCTTTCTTAATATTGTCCTTTTGAGTTTCAACTTTGTAAATTCCGTCAAATTTAATTTTTGAAATAGTTCTCAAAAATTTTGATAGTTTCTCTGATACCGGAAAACTATACTCAGAAGTGTTTTTGCATTTATTGCAGAGTAAATCTCCATTCGAAATATTAAGATACTCCAGTTTATCCTTCGAGCCACAAATAGAACAGTTCTCAGAAATATTGAAGTTTATGCCTAAGCACCAGGCAAGTTGATAATAGAAATATATCTCAGTGTTATTTGAAGAAAATTCATTATTCTTATCAGAAGCTTCCAGTAATTTCTTTACTAAGAAGAATATCATCCTATTTCCATCCAAGTCGTTCAAGGGCAACTTATTTAGAACTGCAAAGATATTTAATATTGTCTCAATTCTTTCGTAATTACTTCTAATATAATCAAAATTGTCTAATAATTCAAAGTCATTAATTTTATATTTACCTTTTTCTTCGATGATCTCAAGTTTAACAAAATTCATCGGTTGTAGTATAGATCTACCGATGTTCTTCTTCGAATTAAAGCCATGTTTTACAATTGATATTATTCCAAGATCGGGAGTTAAGAAGTACAAAAGTCTACCATTTTCACCATGTTTGACGCTTCTAACTACGATACCATCTGTATTGATCTCTTTGATCATATCTTTTTAGCTCTCAGAATTGACCCCGGGACAACAGATTTGAAATACTTTAAAACTACAATTTGATTTGGATTTGTCTTAGTAACTACTCTACCAATGGCATCTTTTATCTCTCTGAAGCTGATAGTTAATATTCTTTTATTCGGAATAATGATATCGATCTCTTGTTCAGGATAAAAAGCACCTTTTACTTCAACGACCATTTTTTCCTTATTGATGATCTCTTTTACGATGCCTACAATATCATGAGTAATACTTGCTTTTCCTGTGTCGTATGATTGTGAAGCTTCAATATTCTTATCAAGAAATTTAAATGTTGTATAACCTCTGTTTGCTACTTTTTTCAGTTCCTCCATCCATTTTGGATCGATCTTATAGTTTACTGGATCTTCTGAGTAGCTATCAAGCGCTTCTCTATAGGTCTTAATCACTGTGGATAGGTAACTCAAGGTTTTCATCCTTCCTTCGATCTTAACTGAGTTTATACCCGCTTTAACGATCTCTGAAATATATTCAACAAGGCATAAGTCTTGTGAATTAAAAAAATAAGTACCTCTTTTAGCTTCCTCTTCAATATAAAAACCTTCGGGGATCTGTTCTGCTGCGATATCATATTGAAATCTACAGGTTTGGTTACACTGACCTCTATTCGCATCTCTGTCTTTTGTATGATAGCTAAGCATACATCTACCGGAATAAGCCATACACATAGCACCATGAACGAACATTTCAAGTTCTATTTTAGTTTTGCTACGAATTTCTCTGATCTCTTCCAAGGATAATTCTCTAGGAAGAATTATTCTCTGAACATTCAGGCTTTCGAGGAATTTGATCGTTTCATAATTCATAGCTGAGAATTGAGTAGAAATATGAACTTCAAGGTTAGGTACAGTTCTTTTTACAATATTTAATATGCCAAGGTCGGATACTATTATTGCATCGACCTTTATTTCAAATAGGAATTTTAAATATTCTTCTATTCCGACCAAATCTTCATTGTGAGCTATGATATTTAAAGTTACATACAATCTAACATTGTGTTCATTACAATATTTTACAGCAGACTTAAGTTCTTCATTACTAAAATTACCTGCAAAAGCTCTCATACCCAACGATTTGCCAGAAAGATAAACAGCATCAGCACCGAATTGAATAGCCATAACCATTTTTTCATAGTTACCAGCCGGGGCTAATAATTCTACTTTATTATTCATTTGTTTGTATCCTTATTCAGTCTTCATAAATTATGTTATGTAATAAACTTAAAATTAACCGAATTATCAATTGATTTTTATTGTAAAATATGATCTATAACTAAAAAAGCTCCCACATTTTGAGAGCTTTTCTAGATTGTGCTGGTTAACTAAAAAGCCCCTTCACAGAAGGGGCTCTCGGTACACCATAGAGGATTTGAACCTCTGGCCTACGGATTAGAAATCCGTTGCTCTATCCAGCTGAGCTAATGGTGCATTTCAACCGACCCAAATATAACATTAGGTTGTTAATTTGTCAATAAGATTTATGCTTATTTGAAGTTTTCTTTCAAATTTTTGTAAAAATTGAACTTCATACTCTGTTACAATAGAAATACTAGTGCCTTTTTCGCCTGCTCGACCAGTTCTACCTGCTCTATGAATATAGTTCTTTGGATCTTCTGGTACATCAATATTAATTATATGAGTAACCCCTTTAAAATCAAGACCCCTTGCCGCAATATCTGATGCTACAAGAAGATTTATATTATTATTTCTGAAATCTCTGATAGCTTTTTCTCTTTCAGATTTTTTCCAGGATCCATGAATACAATCCACTTTCAGATTATGATATTTCAATTTGTCTGTTAGAACTTCAATGTCATCACTTTTATTTATGAATACAATAGCTTTTAAGTCTTTGATATTTGCGGCAAGACCTCTTAGTACTTTTATTTTATCTCTCGGATCACATACTATATATTCATGAGATATATCCAAAGTTGTAACCTGAGAATCTTCAACATAAATAACTTCCGGTTCTTTCATCAATTCTATCAGTTTATTTTTGGAGTTATTTGGAATAGTAGCGGAAAATGCCATTAACTGACGATCTCTCATCGTAGCTTTGATAACTGCCTTAGTTTGAACAATATTGTTTACATCAATTAATTTATCAGCTTCATCAAGGATTATAGTCTTCACAGTATGCATTTTTATACGCTTCCTACTGATCAATTCCAGGAGTCTTCCTGTTGAAGCCACAATTATTTGAGGACTTTTCTTTTTTAGATTCTCGATCTGTCTTTTAATATGAACTGATCCTAATATAGGTTGAGCTGATATTTTTATACCTGAGTTCTTAATTAAACTTTCAATCTGTCTTTGTATCTGGATGACAAGTTCGTAGGTAGGGGCGAGGATTACCACTTGTAGTGATTTGTTATCTGCATCCATTTTTTGGATAACAGGTAATAAAAATGCTAAAGTTTTCCCTGTTCCAGTATCAGAGCTGGCAATTAGATCTCTTCCTTCAAATATAAATGGAATTGCTCTTTCCTGAATTGCGGTTGGAGTTGTTATTTTTTCAGCTTCAAGAGCTTTGATAAGTGTTTGATTAATATTTAATTTACTGAATTCGTTCGGCATTTTGTTTCCATTTTAATTTATTCGTCAAATGTATAAAGGAATAAAGAATTATACAATCAAATAATTCTTTTGCCAAAATCCTTAGCAGTCTGGAAAGCGCATTATTTAATACACTTCTGACTTCTAACTTCTAACTTCTAACTTCTAACTTCTAATTTAAACTGTCTTCTTATATCTCCAGACTGCAAGAGAATTTACTATTGCAGCGTAGATCAGCATTTTAACACAGAAGCCCGAGACAACATCCCAGCCTGCATTTTTCAACAAGATCAGTCTGTTTACTTCAACTGCATATTTGATAGGATTACCAATGTTTAGTATTTTGATCCAATTAGGCATACTTTCTATAGGTGTGAATAGACCACTGGTAAGAATAAAGAACATCACAAAAAAGAATGATACGAACATTGCTTCCTGTTGAGTATTCACAGTTGTAGATATTAATAATCCAAGCCCAAGAACAACGAATAACAAGGTGGATATGAAGGCAAAAGCATAAAGCAAATTTCCTTCTATTGGAATATCGAAAACAAGTTTGCCAACTCCTAATGCTGCAAAATAAATGAAGTGACCAATGAACCAAAATGGGATCATTTTACCGATAATAAGTTCATGTTTCTTGATCGGAGTAACATTAAGTTGTTCAATTGTACCTATCTCTTTTTCTCTGACAATATTTAAAGCTGTCAACAACATAGTAAGTAATGTGACAAGTTCTGCTACGACCCCAGGTACCATCAATGTTGGATAATCAAAAGATGGATTATACCAATAGTTGGGGATCACATTAATACTCTTAAAATTATTCTCAGCAGAAGTAGGAAGAAATTTCATAGCTATATCTTGATTGAAATCTCCGATGAT
>JAQICF010000021.1 GCA_027858795.1 Candidatus Delongbacteria bacterium
AATACCACCGATTATCGCAGTTCCCGAAACACCTGTATCACCATTATTTTCAGGATTAGATGGAGTAGTTTCCTCATCTTGAGCAAACGCTAAACTTAACATCAATGTTAAGAGCACTATTAAGATTTTTTTCATAATTTACCTCCGTAATTTCGATACACTTTAAACTTCTTTTTCCGTAGTTCTCTGTTAATTAATCGTTACTTAGGATTTTGTTTTATTCATAATTCTAAGTAACCG
This sequence comes from Candidatus Delongbacteria bacterium, assembly GCA_027858795.1. The sequence continues at coordinate 241 of JAQICF010000021.1, forward strand.
ACTAACATCAAGACCTTATTATTGGTATTAAGATAAAGTTAAAATTAACATTTGTCAATATTTTTAGACTTGTTTAGGTATGATTTTGAGGTAATTCTATTATAAATTTCGATCCTTTTCCTAACTCACTTTCTACTGATATGTCTCCCTTATTAAGCTGCATAAACTCTTTACTTAAGATAAGTCCCAAACCGGTACCTTTCTCATTTGCAGTTCCATCTGTACTTAATCTACTACCTACATTGAATATGTTTTCAATGTTTTCAGGAGCAATCCCCATACCTGTATCCTGTACAATCAATAGTACCATATCATCAACTTCTTTACTATAGAATTTGATCTCGCCATCAGGATAAGTAAATTTAATCGCATTTGATAATATATTTCTTATGACTGTATCCAATAGATTGATATCCGCATAAACTTTTAAGTTAGCATCGATTAAATTATCTACTTTTATACTCTTATTATTTATACTAAAGTTTAATACATCAATATTTTGATTAATAATATCATTAAGGTCTATAATCTCTAGGTTCACTTCAATTTGACCCGATTGAGTTTTTGCCCACTCAAATAGGTTATTCATAAGTTTTGTAACTCTTGTAGAGGAATCGTAGATCATCTTCACATATCTTTTTCTTTTTTCTTCATCAAGAGTATCATAATAACTGTTTATCATTTCAGAAGTTGTTTGAATTGCAGAAAAGGGATTTAGAAGGTCGTGATGAATTATCCTAAAAAGCTTATCCTTTGTTTCATTTATTTTTGATAATTCTTCATTTTTCAACCTGAAGATCTCAGTTTCTTTCTCTTTTTTGTCTGATTCGTACTTAGTTTGCATCTCTATCAATTTCTGATTCGAATCTTCAGAAATTATTTTATCCTGTAACTCAGAATGTTTTTTAAAGTACTCTAAAGCTTTTTTAAAAGAATTTTGTTTTTCATATACTCTAGAAATGACATGAAAGAAGTGTAAAAGATGATTTTTTGAGTCTATCAATGTGGCAATTGAAACTCCATCTCTGGCTTTTTCCAATGCTTGATTAAATTTGCCTGCTTCCAAATAATGTGTACTTAGATTACTTAAAGCGGTAGCAACACCTTTCTTATCATCCAGAGTTTTGCTTATATTATAAGATTGCTCATAAGATTTTAGAGATCTTTCTATATCTCCAAGTTTTTTGTACACAATACCTATGTTGTTCAATGCTCTCGATATTGCAGGTTTATTGTTTAAGTCTTTATCAATTTTTAAAGATCTTAAAAAATAGTCTAAAGCTCTTTTTGGGTCTTCTAAACTATTGTATATTAGACCAATGTTGTTATATGATGTAGATATACTGGCAAAATCATCAGTCTGCTTTTTCAGCTCCAATGATCTATTGTAGTATTCTAATGCTTTTCTATAATTTTTTATTCTGAATAGGACAATCCCTACATTATTCAACGCAAATGACATACCTTTATTATCGTTCGATCTCTCAGCTTCTTTTAATGATCTAAGAAAATACATTTGCGCAGTGTCATAATCACAAATATGGAAATATGCCTTCCCAAGTATATTATCAACTTCTATCTTACCCTTGATATAATCAGACCTTTCAGATAATTCTAAGATCTCTTTGGCATATTCAACAGTTTTATAAAATGTTTTTGATATAACATTATCCTGGGAACTCTTTTTTAATTCCTCGATCAATTGATCAATTTTATTTATATCTAATTCCTTTGTCATATCTATAAATATACACTTCACGTGTATTAAAAACAAATGTATCTTATCATATTTATAGTTTCATAAGATATACATTAATGCCGGAAGTTTCTATTTAAAAGTATCGAAACTATTTATTTGACAATAATGATAAAGGGAATTACCTTCAATCTGATGAAAAAGATAGATATTAAACATAATGACCTTACAACCGGTAGCATTTGGAATAATTTACTTAAACTTTCAATTCCTATTATGTTGGCAAATCTATTGCAGACATTTTACAATCTTACTGACACATTTTGGTTAGGTAAATTAACAAATGGAAAGGATATGGTGGCGGTAGTAGGAATGTCTTTTCCACTTATTTTCTTTATTTCCTCTTTCGGAATAGGTTTTTCTATTGCAGGAACTTCATTAAGTTCTCAGTACAAAGGTGCAGGTCAAATTGATCAGATTAAAAAGATATTCGCACAATATATAATTTTATTATTTACTTTTAGTATAATCTTCTTATTTGGAAGTATCTATCTTATTGATGAAATACTTTCGTTAATAAACACTCCTGAGCACATTATGAGTGATGCATCACTCTATCTATCCTATATTCTACCGGGAATGATCTTTATGTTCATTGGAATGCTATATCAGAGTTTTTCACATGGTTTTGGGGACACAATTTCTCCCATGAAAATACAACTCGTTTCAGTTGGATTGAATGTTTTACTTGACCCGGTCTTAATTTTCGGAATAGGATTTATTCCATCAATGGGAGTCCGTGGAGCTGCAATTGCGACTCTTTTCTCCAGATTTGTGGCTGCGATCCTGGCAATTATTTTTATTTTTAGAAGACTTCATCAGATAGTTCCAAAATTCAGAGATATCAAACCAGATAAAGAAGTAATGAAAACTATAATAAAAGTTAGTCTTCCATCTTCAATAGGTATGTCAATGACAAGTTTTGGCTTTGTTTTCTTACAGGGATTTGTTAATTCATATGACACCGTTATAATGTCTGCCCATACTATCGGTAACAGAGTAACAAGTTTGTTTATGATGCCTGCAATGGGCTTAAGTCAAGCATTAGCATCAGTGGTAGGTCAATGTCTTGGTGCAAAAAAGATTGATCGAGCTAAGAAAAGTATTAAGGCAACGTTTATAGCAATTACCGCATTTTTAACACCTATATACATTGTCATCTTTATTTTCGGTGGATATTTTATTCAATTTTTTGTTAATGACCCTGATGTTATATCGAAAGGGATCAGGATGTTTAAGATCTTGAGTGTTGCATCCTTTTCTTTCAGTATAATTCATATCTACATGGGTATATTCAATGGTTCTGGTTATACAAAATATACGATGATGTTCAATACTGCCCGTTTGTGGTTATTCAGAATACCTCTTGTTTATATTTTGTCCGGAAGATTTTTAGATTACTCTATTTTCGCAGCTGATAATTTTTTACGAACTTCATTAGAATATTTAGCATTACCTTTGAAAGAGCATCCATGGGAAGCACTTTGGTGGTCAATGGTCATCAGTAATTTCATTACCCTTTTCATAGCAATATTGCTCTACAAAAGAGGAAAATGGGAAAAAGGAACTATACACAAATAAAAGAAGGTAAGAGACTATCTTACCTTCTTTGCAATTCATATTCATATCAATTTATTTAGAACCTTCATCTGTTTTATCAAGCCAGAAAATTGCCTGACTTTTAGTTGTCATATCTTTTTCAGCTAAATTAAGATATTTTTTTGCATCATTACATTGACCTAATTTACACAGAGCAATACCTTTTTCCAGATTAGCAGATGCTAAATTTTTCTTCTTAGTACTCTTGATTGCCATATCAGCGTATTTAATTGCAGTTTTATGCTGGTCAATTGAGTTATAAGCTTGAGCTAATCTGACACATAAAAGATCAAAAGATTTATAACCTTCACCATATTTAATGCCATTCTTGAAGTATGTTATTGCTTCGATTGTCAGATCTTTCTTTGTTTTACCCTTTGGTGGCTTAAGCTCCATAATCGTAGCACCAATTGCATCATGCAGCTTAGGATCTTCAGGAGTATGCTTTAGAGCTTTTTTGAAATATTCCAATGCTTTATGTTTGTTATATAGCTTATTTAAGTATACAATGCCTGCAAGATAATACGCCTTCGCAGGTTTATAATATGCAGCCATGTCTTTGTAGTATTTTACTGCTGTTGATGGTTTAGAATTTTTTACTGACGAAGCTCTTTTATAAAGAAGTTTACCCTTCTCATCTGCATCATTAACAAGAGAAAGCCACTTGTCGACTTCACCATCCCTTCCAAGATATATTAAGACATCTGCTATTTGATAATTTACTTTTTGGAAGTCAGATTTTATCTTTGTTACTTCCATAAATTTAGCCAAAGCCTCAGCATATTTTTTATCCTTTTTTAAGGCAATTCCTTCATTGAAAACAGCTAGATGTTTTGATTTCGCACCTTGTTCACACTCTTGTACTTTTTTCTTTAATTGACTTGCTTCTTCCCATATTTCAGTATAATCAGCATACAGCTGGTCATATTGGTCTTTAGTGATGTCAGGTTTAGACATATTAGCTTTAACATCATTAAATTTACTAAGTTTTACTTCGTATTCTTTCTTAAGTGATTCACAGTTATTACCTTCTCCATTCAATGAAGAGCTAATAAATATCATTATCGCAAATATTATTAAAGCATGCTTTTTCATAAATTCCCTATCCTCTTTCTTTCACCTTCGACTATTTCTTACTTAGTTTATCCATCAAAAGTTCGATTGCTGTGGTTGCTTGCATGTTTGCAACTATAGAAACTCTAGCTGAACACAAACCTTCCTTTTCAGATGAACTGCCATCACCGCAGAAGTAAAGAGAACCTATTTTCTTTACAACTAATCTATCAATTTTTCCTATCCCACCAAGTCCATTTCCGCTAATAATAGGCCTCTTCGGATATACCGTGCTCCATTCCTCGATCAACCATTGCTTAGACTCTGCTTTATCAAAGGCTTCGATCAGAATATCCACCTTTGAAAACACATGACAAATATCATGTTTTTCTAATTTTTTGTCAACTACTTTTATTGAACATTGAGGATTAATTTGCAAAAGTTTTTCCTCTAAAGCCTTCACCTTCTTTTTCCCGACATCATCACTAAAAAAATATTGTCTATTCAAATTAGAACTTTCAACAATATCATGATCAGCGATAACAAGACTTCCTATCCCTGCTCTAACTAGCGCAACTGCAGCATTGGAGCCCAATCCTCCACAACCTGCAATGCCCACAGTTGACCTGGACAGTACCTCTGTCATTCCCGGAACGTTCTTCGAAAAAATATTATTCATTGATCGCCTTATCTATAAAGACAAATATATGAAGTGTTAGATTCAACCTTAACTTTAAATTTCATATTTGCTTCAACAATAAAAGTTTCATTTGGACCGAATTCTTTCCAATCATCTTCATTTGGCAATTGAACTACCAATTTCCCACTTACAACTGTCATAAATTCTTTCTTGCTGGTTCCAAATTCATAATCTCCTGGAGCCATAACGCCTATAGTGGCAGGTCCTTCATGTGTTTCATATGCAATAGATTTAACTTTCCCATCAAAGTATTCATTTGTATTGAACATCTATCCTCCACTCATCAAATGGATTACCTTAACATCTGAATTCTCAGGTACTAAGAACGATCCATATTGATCTTTTTTTACTATTTTGCCATCAACTTTTACTATCACCATTGGAAATGTGTACTTCATGATCTGTAAAAGTTCGGTAACAGTTAAATTCTCATTCCATTCAACTGTAATATCATTGACTTTTATTTTGTTTCCACCTTTCATAATATCGTTAACGGTAATTTTATTCATGTTATTTTAATTCCTAATATGGTAGGTACGAATTCGCACCTACCATACAAATTTTATTGATGTTTCTCTAAAACTTCCATTATTTCTGGAATGTCCATACCTATTTCTTTCATGTGAGCTAGAGTTGGCACACCATCTTTTGTCCAACCTCTTCTTTTGTAAACTGAATCCAGAAGTTGCTCGTACCTACCTTCTCTATACTCTCTTGTGATAGCCATTTTTTCTTCAATTGATTTGCCTAAAGGATCAACACCGATATCTTCTTTCATTTGCCTATCATACTGTTCTTCAAGGCTTTTGTATTCTGCAGCAGTAACAGGACCTGCAGCTCTATACGGTTGAGCATCATGCTTTCTTAGACCATATCCTCTACGGATATTAAAAGTTCTCTGGTAGTTATAAACTCTTTCAGATTGACGGATCATTTCTGCTTTATCTATATTTCCGCCGGTAACAGCATTATAGATAGTAATATAATTTTCTACATGCTCAGGAACTTTTGCCGGTTCGTCGGTTTCTGCGTTTCCAATTGGTTCCACATCATTCCAAGGAAGCTTACAAAGTCCCATTAGTCCGAACCAAGTTCTGAACATTGGGAAATAATGAAGTGCTTCAGCTTTATCATCAAATGTAGGTATTTGATTATTTACCATGTCCATAAATATCAACCAGGCTTCATCGTGTTGAGGACCTTTATTTGTCATTGCGAACCCACCTTGCTGAGCCAATGATTCTTTTGAAACATACTGAGAATATTCAAGACCTTTGTTTTCCATACCAATATCCTGCATAAACTTTGCATCTGCTCCAAAATTCTCAGCAAAATATTTTTTCATTCTTCTTGTACCAAGTCCAACAATTTTTCCAAAACCTTCACCTTTTGCCATTTGATGAATCAATTTCAACACAGACTCTTTATTGCCAAAAGCAAGATCAAGCCCACCGGTGTTTTCTTTTGTAATCAAACCCTTTTCAAAGCACTCCATTGCAAAGGCTGTCATTGTTCCAAAAGAAATAGTATCTATACCATAAGTGTCACAGTAAAAATTCAATTCAATAACCGTTTCAGGATCAAAGATACCCAAATTGGCACCGACTCCTGCAGCAGTTTCATATTCAGGTCCGTCAACGATAACTTTATCACCTTTGTAAGGTCCTGACTTCAATTCGAAATCATCTACACCTTTACAGCAATTCATTGTACATCCTATCCAGCATCCATCATTCATGCCCTGAGTAAAATATGAATTCCAAACTCTTGAATGTAGATTGTCTGCATCTTTATGAGATCCGTATTGAAAATTGTGTGTTGGAAGAAGGTTATAATCATTCATGATATTAACTAAGTGAGCAGTACCTTCTTGCTTCATTTTGCATTGATCAGGATCAAGATCTTTCATCTCTTTAGCAAATTTAGCACCTTTTTCTTTGATTACCGGCATATCTGCAACATGGTTTGGATCCGCAGCAACTCCTGTAGTTTTAACGACAACTGCTTTGATTTTCTTATCTCTAAGAACTGTACCTATACCACCTCTTCCTGCTTGTTTCAATCTTATATTTTTTCTTTTTATATCATACCAACTAAAATTTAATAGACCTATCATTGTGTGCTCTGCTGCCATTCCTGCTGATATTACAGAAATGTTTTTCATATCTCTCGGAGCTTCTGAATCAGAATACATTTCAGTAAGTTGCTCAGCTAAAATATGACTATCCATTGCCTCCGCAGGAGCTTCCTCAATAGTGATCTTACCCTTTGTACCGTCTATTACTATTATAACATCATTTTTTGCCTTACCTTGTAATTCAAGAGCATCGTAACCTGCATACTTTAAGAACGGTCCGAAATATCCACCAACATTACTATCAATAACAATATCAGTCATTGGAGAAATTGCTACAACTATAGATTTTCCAGCTCCAGCATATTGAGTAATTCCACCAATAGGTCCAGGAGAGATTATTATCTCATTCTCAGGATCATTCCATTTTGTATCAAGCTTAGTTCCATCCCATAACATTTTAAGTCCGTATCCTTTTCCACCAATAAATTTGTCTTTCATTGATTGAGGAACAACTTTTTCCTTGATAGTGTTATCATCAAGATTGATGTATAACGTTCTGTCAGCATAACCCCTGAAAAGTTCTTTTACTTCAAAATCGAACTCTTTTAAAAGATTATGTTTAGCTTTCAATTCTGCTACGTTCATCATAACTCCTTGTCTTTATATTATTATTTATATTAAATAACGTTAGTGATATTCTAGAGAAAAAAGATAAGGAACATGACTCTTAGAGTCAAGAAAATTGTTAAAGAAAAATAACGATAAAAAATAAATTTCTTGCACCATTTTGGTAGTGTTTTTAAAGATATTTTATTTTGCTTGTTTTTTTTTCTTTGTTTTATTATATTTGAAGCCTTATTTGACGAGGTAGGTGTTAATTATGAAACTAAAGACTGTAATTACATCCTTGACCATGCTGTTGATGTTGGCTGGTTGTGTATCTTCTACTGTTGGAACTAAAGACAGTGGAAATGGATTGAAAGAAAAGATCAGTCTTGTTTCATTGAAGTTCTATACAGCTGACTCAAAGGGTGTTGAGAATAAGTATCGTGTGTATAACACAGAATTCAGAAAAGATGCTGTTGATTATATTTGGTACGAACTTCTCGTTGAAAATAGAACGATTAAAAATTCTACTCTGTTGTTAAAAGAACAGTGGTATGATGGTACAAGTTTATTGTTGCATTCACAACAAAAGGCAATGAATCTCCCTGTTGGGAAAAAGCATCTTGAGTATTCGGCGGGTATTGTCAATGATTGGGGAAATGGAACTTATATCCTCAAATTGTATCAAGACAGCTTGAAACTAGTAGAGAAGGAGTTTAAAATTATTAATTAAAACATAGAAGGAGCCTAAAATGGCTAAGAAACAAGTTTATGGACAAAAAGCAGGAAGGGGTTTATGCGCTGTATGTGGTGAGCAGATCCAGCATATTAAAATTATCAAACCTTTCATTGGTGACAAAAAGCACTACAAGTTTAATGATAACGTAGTCAAAGTTTGCAAATGTCCGAGCAAAACTCTTGATTCGTATCTAAAGTAGAAAAGAGTGTCCGGAAGGACACTTTTTTTTTAACCAAAAAAGACGGAGGAACACATGGAGACAACTTCCATAAAGAAGATCTGGCGAGAAGGTAAGGATTTTGTTGATTCTGATATTCTGATCTCCGGATGGGTAAGAACATCCCGAACATCTAAAACATTTGGTTTCATAGAATTGAACGATGGAACTTTCTTTAAAAATATACAGATCGTTTTTGACGAGAATTTAGATAATTTCAATGAACTTGCTAAGATATCCATTGGATCATCACTTATTATTAATGGAAAACTTGTTAAATCTCCTGGTGACAAACAACCGTTTGAAATTCAGGCGACAAATATCGAGATAGCGGGTGTTTGTGAAGCTGATTTCCCGCTTCAAAAGAAAAGACATTCTAGAGAATATTTAAGAACTATCGCTCATTTGAGACCTAGAACTAACTTATTTTCTGCTGTTTTCAGAGTGAGAGGATTGATCGCGTATGCTATTCATAAATATTTCACAGAAGGTGGATTTGTTTATGTTCATACTCCAATTATTACTTCAAGTGATGCCGAAGGTGCAGGTGAAATGTTCAGAGTATCTACTTTAGATCCTGAGAAATTACCTAAGACAGAAGATGGAGCTATTGATTATTCTAAAGATTTCTTCGGAAAATCTACGAACCTGACAGTAAGTGGTCAACTTGCAGCTGAGAACTTTTCTGCTGCTTTGAGAAATGTATATACTTTCGGTCCTACTTTCAGAGCTGAAAAATCATATACTCAAACTCATGCATCTGAATTCTGGATGGTTGAACCTGAGATGGCATTTTCTGACCTTAACGATGATATGGATCTTGCTGAAGATATGATGAAGTTTATTATTTCTTATCTTTTAGAACATGCTCCTGAAGAAATGGAATTTTTCAACCAATGGGTAGACAAAACTCTTCTTGAAAGATTGAAAAACGTTCGCGACTCTAAATTTGAAAGAATTACATATACTGAAGCTATTGAACATCTTGAGAAATCAGGTAAGAAGTTTGAATTCAAGCCAGAATGGGGTAAAGACCTTCAGACTGAACATGAAAGATATCTTACTGAGGAAGTTTTCAGCAAACCTATTTTTGTTAGTGATTACCCAAAAGATATCAAAGCTTTCTACATGAGAATGAACGATGATAACAAAACTGTAGCAGCAATGGACCTTCTGGTTCCTGGTGTTGGTGAGATCATCGGTGGAAGTCAGAGAGAGGAAAGACATGATCTTCTACTTAAGAGAATAGAAGAAATGGGTCTTGAGAAGGAAGAATACTGGTGGTATCTTGATCTTAGAAGATTTGGAACGAACAAGCATTGTGGTTTCGGTCTTGGATTTGAAAGAACGGTTATGTATATGACTGGTGTCGAAAACATTAGGGACGTAATCCCTTTCCCAAGAACACCAAAAAGCGCAGAATTTTAAAATGATAACGTAGGGAACGGTTTCAAACCGTTCCCTACAAACGTTATAATCAACAAAAAGGATTTCAAAATGTTAAAAAAGATCAATCACATCGGTATTGCAGTAAAAGACCTTAAAGAAGCTGCTGAGAAATACGTAGGTATTACAAATATAACTGACTACAAAACAGAATATGTTGAAGGTCAAGATGTCGATGTTGCTATGTTTAAAGTTGGTGAAAGCCAGATCGAATTACTTCAGGGCAGATCAGATAAATCACCTATATTTAAATGGCTTGAAAAAAATCGAGAAGGTCTACATCATGTTGCATATGAAGTAGATGATATTGTGAAAACTTTAGCCGATTTGAAAGAAAAGGGATACAGGCTTATAGATGAAACTCCAAGAGTTGGAGCAGGTGGACATAAAATAGCCTTTATACATCCTAAATCAACAAATGGTGTTTTGACTGAATTAACTCAGGTGTAGGCTTCCTCTCACAAAGACACAAAGAACACAAAGAATTTATGTACTGGACGCAGGAATGCGTCCTTTTTTATTTACCACCCCGAACAACTTCGTCATCCACCCCTCCACAGGAGGGGAATTTCCCTTTCATTCCCCTCCTATGGAGGGGTGTCTGCTGAGAGCAGACGGGGTGGTCAAAGATTTAATTTTTTTAATTAATTTTCGTTGCACTAAGAACTATCTTGAGTTAAATTAATATTTCAAAGTAAATATTTTATTCAATTTGGAGTTTATCATGGTAGAACTATTAAAACAAGCAGACATATTTAAGGATTGTAAAGAAAATTTATTAAAACAGATCAGCGCTTTTACCAGCGTTGAGGCAATCGTTCCTGGGCAAATTCTTTTAAAAGAAGATGATGAAAATGATTATGATCTTTTTATTGTTGTCTCCGGAAGAGTTCAGATATTTGTATCTTCTAAGTTCTTTGCAGATGATAAAGAAGAGAATAAAACTATATATACTATTAACCCTGGTGACAATTTCGGTGAGATGTCTTGTATTATCAAAAAGAGAAGAAGTGCTTCTGCTAAAGCTATTACTGAAGGTGAGATCTTAAGAATTGACGGGAATAAACTTACAACATTATTTGAAAATAATAACGAAGCCGGTTACAATATTTTAAAGAAATTATATGCTTCACTGTATGAAAGAATTCAAAATTCAAATTTTATGTTAAGGAATTATTTGATATAGGATGTGTGTGTTGAAAGTAAAAAAGACCCTTTGAAAGGGTCTTTTTTTTATCATTTTAATTCACTTTCACATTCACAACAAATTTAACACTATCCGAAATCCCGTTACTGTCAACAACCTTTAAAACATGATCCCCGCTATCTAATGTCACGATCAGAGAATGTAAATCTATCGTAGACCCGTAATAGATCTCATCGATATACCAATAGATCTTTGAATCTTTCCGTGAATGAGCCACATCCAGCTTAACTTTTTGTAGCTCTCCGCTATACTCTCTTGGAATAAATATTTTCAAATTATTTATCGGATAAACAATTGAGATATCTGCTGAATTGCTAAGAGAGCTGCATGTTTTTCTATGTGGTGGAATATTATCAATTGGCTTACCGTTTAATCTGAGATACCTTGAAACTAATGGTGGATACCTGAGGACCGAAGTCTCTTTATATCCTTCTTCCCAACAGAGAGAACATACCTGTTCTGTTTCATCTGCTGAAATGAATATTTTATCATGATAAGGACATTTTCTTAAAGGTTTGCTATTTGTAGGCATAAATACACTTTTTGTTTCAGGGCAATCTTTAGAAGCTAAATATCCCGTAACTTTACAAATATCTACTGTTTTTAAACCACCAATAGGTGCATAGAACTTGAGTTCTTCATCTGATTTTAACAAATTAAAAATATCGAAAAGAACTGGACCTGCACTTTTTGCTCCACCAAGCATTGTATTCCCTTCACCTGAGAAATTACCGACCCAAGCTCCAATAGTCCATCTGGGATTTACTCCTATAGCCCAAGCATCCTTATGTCCGTAACTTGTACCTGTTTTCCATGCAATAGACTGAGAATCTTCGAATAGATTCCAGAAATATTCTACTCCGGGTCTTGTAACATTTTCCAACATTTTCAAGGTTATATAAGCAGCTCCTTCAGAAATTAACTGCTGAGACTCTGCCACTTTTTCTTCTTTTTCCACCAATGTCAATTTACTGAACTTTCCGTAATTTCCCAGTCCTCTGAACAAAGATACCATATCAAATAAAGTTACTTCGGCACCACCAATGATAAGTGGTAGTCCATAATCATAAGATTGTCTGAATAATGTTGATATGCCTGATTCTTTCAGGAATTGATAGAAATTCAGTAACCCATACTTCTTCAGGAGAATTACAGCTGGGATATTCAACGATCTGGCAAGTGCATCTTTTGCTTTTACCAGTCCTGAAAATTTATCATTTGCATTCTTTGGAGTGAAAGTTGAAATGTTGACAGGAACATCCGCAAGTAAAGCTTCTTCAGATATCAATCCTTCGTCAATACATTTTGCATATAGAAAAGGTTTGAGTATCGAACCAGACGATCTTGGGGCATGAATACCATCAACTTTGCCATTATTTGAATCATCCCAAAAATCCTGAGAACCCATATAAGCTCTGACCTTTCCGGTCTCTGTTTCTGCAACCAATACTGCAATATTATTTATGCCAAAGCCCTGAAGATACTGAGAATGTCTTTTAACGATCTGTTCAACATCCTTTTGAATGTCAATATTCAGAGTTGAATGAACAACTTGCTCATCAGTATTATTCTTTAAATACCTTGTCAGATGCGGAGCTTCCTTCGGAAAGATCACCGGTAAAATATTTACTTTCTCAGCAAGTGATAATCTTAGAGTTTCATCTGTGATAGTACCGTCGTTATTCATTTTTTTTAACAATCGATCTCTTTTTTCGACAAGTTTTCCATGCTTTATACCAGGTGACATTTGACCCGGTGAATTGGGAAGTACTGCTAATAAAGCTGCTTCACTCCAACTAAGTTGATCTGCAGATTTATCGAAATATTTTAATGACGCTGTTTGATAGCCAATGATATTTCTACCATAAGGTGCAAATTGTAGATATTTCTTTAATATTTCTTCTTTACTGAGTAAAAATTCAAGCTTTATACTCTGAAATGTTTCGAATATCTTATTGAGGAAAGTTCTTCTTTTGGGGGAGAGTAATCGTGCCAACTGCATCGTTATCGTACTTCCACCACTGACAACATTTCCATTCTTGATATTAAGGTACATTGCTCTGGTAATCGCAAAAGGATCAATCCCTAGATGATAATAGAACCACTTATCTTCAAATGCCAGAACACATTCTTTCAGCTTTTCAGGTATGACCTGATCTTCAGATGAATAAAGCCATTGCTCATCTCTGTTCAAAAATATTCGAAGAACATCACCCTTAGAATCAAGAATGACCTTGCTGTAAATATCATTTTCTACGTCAATATTTATCGGAGTAAATATCACTGTCAGGATAAATAAAAGTATCAATCCTGAAAGGAAAATGAGGATATTTCGTTTATTTAGATATTTTTTCATTATTATCCATACTCAACTGCCATGCAATAAAAGCATCGGCTATCGGTAGTTCTCCATAAAAATATTCAATTGCCTTTTCACCATTTACTTCCACATCACTAGGAAAACAAAACAAATTAATAAATTTATAAATATCATTTGCTGTAGCAAAATCGTTATTCAATAATGCCGCACCTAAACCAATACCGGTTGCCGCAGCACCTGTTCCCCAAAAGATCGGACCTGAATCAACGTCTGAAGGAAGATCTACACCCTTTGGATCTTCTCTAAACATTTTTATCCCAAACCTAGAAATTAAGAAATGCTCTTTATATTTCGTGAATAGATCTTGAGAATATTCTTTATCGAATTCAGAGATCAAAGTAATTATCCAAGAGTTTGCACATCCTCTTGATTTTTGTAGTAACTCACCTGTCTTATTATTCAACTGAGCTACAGGCAAGCCAGTCATAATATCTAAATTATTATTTGTCCAAATTTTCCAGTTATCATATGCTATCTTATATTTAGTATTAAATAATTTATCATGCATCACTAAAGAAGACAGAGCTGTAACATTATCAGCTGGCCAACATATCCCAGGTTGTGAGTTTAGGTGATTAGTTCCATTATTCAAGAATGCACCATGAAGGTTTTTAGAATTCCAATGAAATTCTTCAATATATTTTGTGTATAAACTATCAGAAGCAACTATCTCAATAAATTTCCCTAGCATTATATTCTTTTGACCTAACCAGAATACACCTTTTTCAACCTCAGTATCTTTAAAGTATTTAGCAATATATGCCTTATCATATTGATCTAACACCCACTTAATTTCTTTTATCCCTTTACTTCTCAATTCTTCTTGATCAGGATTGTTTTTAATTATGTTTGACCAAGACAGACCATATAGTGTTACACTAAAACATGCACCTTCTGGAAATATCTCCTGCATTCTTTCTGCTGCTTCCTCATATTTTAATGCATGTTCAAGTGATCTCAATATTTTAATTGAGGTTTTATTTCTGATTATTATATCAGATGGTAGATCAGCTGATAGTTTATAAACCGAGAATGCTATAATTGAAATAACAATTACTAAGAATATTAAAATTGATATTTTGATTATTTTCTTTTTTGTCATTATTTCATTTTACTTTTCGTTTTGTTGCGTTTCGGGGTCGAATGGTAATCGTCCCCTACTATCCCCTTCCAGATGGACACATGGGTCCATCCCTACGGTTTTCCCTCTGTGCCTCTGTGGTTAATTGTTTGTTCGTGTGTTGTGAGACGCAAAGTGTTGCGTCTCTACGTACTAACCACTAACCACTTACCACTTGCAACTATTTCTCCACTTCCACTTCAAATCCTGGTTCTATTATATAATACTCCCTACTATACATTGATTCAGCGATCGTTGGAGACATATAGAATTTACCTGTTGAAACACATCTCAGGTCTATTTCAAATTCTATCTCTTTCACATTTTTATCCAGATCAAAGAACCACATAGCTCTATCATCTCTGATATCAACGTAGTTTATACTTTGTTTCCTATTATAATTATAAGAGCTGTTATATCCGTAATTTCTAACGCTGTTTGCGGAACTATATGCGTTAGCATTATCCAATCTCTTATTCTCTATCTCCCAACCTGATGGAATTATCTGCATTAATGCCATGTTTTTCAATTCAGCTTGAGTTCTTTTCTTAACTTTGATCTTCATCTTGAAAACCTGACCCTGCTTAAGAGCTTTAGTCAATTTATTAGAACCACTGAAAAGTTTATTAAGCAGCTTATTCTTTGAAGTGGTATTCTTTATCTGATTACCATTGTCATCGTACCAAGTTCTTTCTATGATAAGACCTTTACCTTCTCTAACTTCTGTAGGTTTTTGAGGAATTCCATCCCAGTTCATGGTTACATAAACAGCTGCAAGATCTGAATCAGCTCCCATTGAAACTATAATATTATCGCTGAAATTCTTAATCTCTTTAGTAATACTCATTTTATCAGAATTAAATTTAATATCTTTGATAGCAATAGAATATTTTCCTTCACTTGAGAAATAACTCTTATATTTTTCCATGTATTTTCCAACTGATAACATAGCAAATGCTGATGTTTGAGTTGACATCCATTCATCTGAGTTTAATCTATCTACAATAGAATTATATAGATCGGTAGCCTGTCCTTCCTTGTCCATCAGTGTTAGGCAGTTCAGTATAATACCTTTATCTCTGAGTTCTGACCCGAAAGTCCCTGACATCTCTGAGTATTCTTTTACCAAGATACCTGTTTTAGAAACAATATTCTGAGCAATATCCGTTAATCCTGCATAATAATAGCAAGCAGCTAAAATCCATCTCTCAGTATCATCCATGTAGGATAAATTCATCTCTTTGATAATATTCATTTGTCCGATCTCGGGTTCTTCGATCATAGCGAGAACGTAAAGCCTGTATAGCTGAGTTCTAAGAGCCATATACTTTCGTCTCTTTTCATAGTCACTATTCCAACCCATCCAGTTGCTGATCTTCTCAATTCTGGCTTTTAAAGCTTGAGAATGCATATTTCGTTTCCAGTTCTTCCAAAGATCAACAGGAACAAAATATCCCTTTCTCTTTGCTTCCCAGAGAAAATGCCCTGAAAATATATCCGACCACTCACTGTAGGAATCTCTTTCATTCATCCAATAACTGAACGACCCGTTATCAAATTGAAATCCTCTCAACCTGTTTATCGTACTATTGATATTACCGTCTATTGTTTCGTTGAATCTTGAATACTCTATCAATAGATCTTTGACTGCTAATTGAGCAAATCCTTTTGATGTTGTCTGTTCTAAGCAACCGTACGGATAACCGATCAGGTAATTAATTCTTCTGTAAACATCCGGTATTTTAGCTTTTGAAACAGTGATAGACACATTTTTAGTTCCTTGGAGAACATCTTTTGGAAGTTCAAATTTTACTTCACTTCCTTTCGAACATTTCTCTGTGAAAGATCTAAAAACTCTTGGAGATAATGGTTTAACTGCAATTTCTGTATTACTTTCGGTTTTGAATTTTCCCGCTGTAGCTGTGATTTTTATCTTTGCTTTACCAATTTGGTCTTTTGCTGTTAATCTAAATGATATATTTTTAGTTTCTTTTCCATTGAAAACAACTTCCTTAGTAAGAATCTCAGAAGTTAAAGGACCTTCTAATTTTAAGGTTACTTTTACATTTTTGATACTTTCTTCCATACTGAAAATCGTCACAGGAAGGTCAAATTCATCATGTGGAGATAAATTTCTTGGAATTGATGGTAAGACCATAAGTTCTGATCTCACAGGTATGGATACTTCATCACTTCCAAATTTTTCCTTATCAGCAGAAATTGCCATTATTCTGACCGCACCGATATATTCAGACATCTTTAACTCTACTTCTGCATAACCATTCTTATCCGTTTTCATCGGCCCTTTGAACATAGAAACTGGTATGAATCTATTCGCTTTCACGTTTGAAAGCATTTTCTTTCTTGCTGACATTGATTCAAGTCCACCACCAACTGAGAAAGTATTTAACACATCACCTTTATTAGAATTTATTACATAATCATAGTTGTCAAAAAAGTTAACTCCTAATCTTAGCTTATTGTAAAAATACTTCCATGGATCCGGCGTGGAGAAATCGGTTATACTCAAGAGTCCTTCATCTACAACTGCTAAAGTGAACTGAGTTTGTTTTTTATCTTTTGTCTGCAGTTTTACCTTGAATTTCTCATTCGGTTTGATCACTTCAGGAACATCAATCTCTATTTCACTGTGAGTATATTTATCTTCAACATTCAATGATATTGTACCATATGATCTTATCGGACGATCATTTTTTCTCTGAGAATTGGGTTGTATCACTGAAATTGAACAATATATGTTAGGCAACATATTGGCTGTTATAGGTATCTTTAAAGTTGTTTCATTGCCAGCTGACTCAATTCCATAAAAATCAAGATTCTTAGCTCCTTTATCAATAGAAACTATTACTCTGCTTTCAGGTGACGTTGGGAATTTTACTATTGCTGTTTCACCGGGTTTGTAAGTTTTCTTGTTTGTTGTCAGAGCAAGAAGGCCTGCATCATTGATATCCTTAGATGAATTTCCCCAATAAGATGAATTTATAAAATAAGATGCCGAATGCAGTTTATCCATACTTTGAATAACTTCAATCAAATATTTTCCGCTCTCTTTAGGATTGAATTTGATCTTATATGGTTCTTTCCCGGAGATAAATTTTTCTTCAACTACAAGGTCCGTTTCGTAATCATTTCTAAAATTAAGTTTATTACGTCTTCTGTTATAATCCCACCACCAGTACCTATTGTTATAATAAATTTTCACTGTCATTTCCTGTCCTATAATTGGTGAACCTTCAGAGCTTAGAAGAATCGTGTTGATCATCTCAGTGTCACCGGTCTTGATATAACTTCTTTCAGGTCGTTCAATCCCAACATACCTTTTATATGGATCATAAGATATCTGCTTTGAATCCTTGTTAGGTCTACCACCTTTTTCCAAAACTTCAGCTTTTAACTCTAAACTTAAAGCGGATGGTATATCTTTTAAATTTGGAATACTTAAAACAGCTTCTTTTTTACCATTGTCATCCAATTCTGAATTGATCAAATTTTTAAATGAATCACTAAAATTTTTCAGTTCATCTGAGAATGTATAGTTTGAATATTTCTTAAAAGTCTTTTCAACACTATTGAACCTATACGTTACTTTAGCTTTCAAATTCGATGCAGGACTTCCGAATAGGTATATTGAAGATAGATCGACTTTTATCTCTGTATCCGAGTAAGTGATTTTTTCTTTATCAGTTTTTATTTCGACCTTTAA